>CANCAO010000033.1 GCA_947374105.1 Comamonadaceae bacterium
GTGGTGTCGAAGTGCTCTCGCAAAGCGTCAAACACTTCGTCGCTGACTTTCACGTCCAGCGTCATTTGCGCGGCGTAGCGGATCACCAGCGTCTCGACCGGGCCGAGGGAGGGATCGGTGGGGATGCCGCGTGGGTCGGCCTTGGCAAAGGCGCCCAACGCATCCAGTTGCGCTTGCGTGCCGCCAGCTTTCAGAAAGTCGGGCGCGTGGTGTTTGTACTCGTAGGTTGCGCCGGTCAGCAGGGCCACGGTGCAGATGCCCAGCTCGCGCAGCATGGGGCTGGTGGGTAGCTCAGATCGCACGGCTTTGAGGTACACGTTCCACCCGCGCGCCAGCGGCTCGCTCCACAGCAGGGCTTTGTCCAGGTTGATGAAGGTGCCACCCCGGCGCGCCAGGATGGCGTCTACCAGTTCTTGCGGTTGATGTTTGAGGGCGGGGGTCCAGTCGGGGATGCGCATGGGGGGCTTTCTGAGTAAGGAAGAAGAGCCGAATATAAGCGGATAATTTCACGCCATGCGAATCCCATTTACCAAGATGCAAGGCGCGGGCAACGACTTTGTGGTGCTCGACGAAACCCGTGCGCGCTTGGGCCTGAGTGCGGCCCAGTACCGCTACCTGGCAGACCGTCACTTTGGTGTGGGGGCGGACCAGATTTTGACGGTGCGGCCCAGCCCAGCCAATGCCGTTGATAGTGGGGTCGATTTTGAGTACCTGATCCACAACGCCGATGGTGGCGAGGTAGAGCAATGCGGCAATGGCGCACGCTGTTTTGCCCGCTTTGTGCGCGACCGTGGCCTCACCACCCAAGACACCATTCGAGTGCAGACCTTGAGCGGCGTGATTGAGCTGCGGCTGAACCCCGATGGCCGTGTGACGGTGGACATGGGTGCGCCTATTTTTGATTTGTCCCGCATTCCATTTGACGCGACCGGCTTGACTCCGCAAGCGCAAGGTTCATGGTGTTTATGGCCGCTAGAGCACGAAAACAGTCCACAAGCAGCTCCTGTTTTTATAGCAACCCTGTCGATGGGTAACCCCCACGCCGTGCTGCTGGTGGACGATGTGGACACGGCGCCGGTGGCTGAACTCGGCCCCATCATCGAGCAGCACCCGCGCTTTACCCGACGCGTGAACGCAGGTTTCATGCAAGTGCAGAGTCGCAGCCATATCCGCCTGCGGGTGTATGAACGCGGCGCGGGCGAGACGCTGGCCTGCGGCACGGGCGCGTGTGCCGCCGTGGTGGCAGGTATTCGCTTGGGCCTGCTGGACGCACGGGTGGACGTGCAAACGCGTGGCGGCCTGCTGACGATTGAGTGGGCCGGCCACAGCGGCGACACGCCAGCCGCTGTGTTGATGACCGGCCCAGCGCAAGCCGTTTTTGACGGCGAAATCGATTTACCTGAACGGATATGACTATGAGCAACACCCACCTGAATCCCATGACCGAAGACGACATTGCCAACTACTTGGGCAACTACCCCGAGTTTTTCGAGCGCCACGCCGAACTGTTAGCTGCCATCCACCTGACCAGTCCGCACAGCCGTCGCACCGTGAGTCTGCAAGAGCGTCAAGCGGAGATGCTGCGCGACAAAATTCGCCTGTTGGAAGGGCGCATCATGGAGATGATTCGTCATGGCAATGACAACCTGGGCCTGTCGGACAAGCTGTTGCGCTGGGCT
This sequence comes from Comamonadaceae bacterium, assembly GCA_947374105.1. Lineage (GTDB taxonomy): Bacteria > Pseudomonadota > Gammaproteobacteria > Burkholderiales > Burkholderiaceae_C > CANCDA01. Next base: position 1,680 of record CANCAO010000033.1, read on the forward strand.
CGGGATTTGTTCCTTGCGCATGAGGCACTCACTTTGCCTGAGCAAATTGCCAACACCATTGTGAGCCAGTTTTCGGTGCCCCAAGTCGCCATTCGGGTATGGGATGTGGCGGCTGCGTTTGCCAGCGCCGGGTTTGCCCAGGGGGTGAGCGATGACACACGCGTATTTGCCACCTCGCTGCATGAGCCCTTTTGTGGTGTGAACTCGGGTTTTGAAGCCGTCAGTTGGTTGGCGCAACCGGAACAAGCTGTTTCGGTGGCCTTGTTGCCTCTGCGTGGCCTGGATGCCACGGGTGCGCCCTGCGCTTTCGGCTTGCTGGTGTTGGCCTCACCCGATGCCCAGCGCTTCAACAGCACCATGGGCACGGATTTCCTGCAACGCATTGCCGAAATGGCCAGCGCGGCGCTGTCCCGGCTGAGGTAAGCCTGTGAGCCACGCGCAATTCCCCGCCGGGCCGCCCCAAGGGGAATTAGCCCCCTTGGGGGGCAGCGCAGCACACGAAGTTGCAAGCGTGGGGGCCATAACTGAGCGATATTTGGAGCACGTCCGCGTTGAAAAACGCTTGGCGCAGCGCACCGTTGAGCTCTATGCGCTGGACTTGCAAAAGCTTCAGCACTTCGCCGCCCAGGCCGGGGTCGAACTCCTCCAGGTGCAAAACACCCACATTCGCCGCTGGGTGGCGCAGATGCACAGCGCCGGGCGCAGTGGGCGCGGCATTGCCCTGATTCTCTCGGGCTGGCGTGGGTTGTATGCTTGGTTGGGGCGCGAGGGGCTCATTGCCAGCAACCCGGTGCAAGACGTGCGTGCGCCCAAGGTCGCGCGCCCTTTGCCCAAGGCACTGGGGGTGGATGAGGCGGTGCAGTTGGCTGCATTTCATTCAGACAGTACCGACCCCTGGCTGGAGGCGCGGGACGCGGCTATGGTGGAGCTGCTCTACGGTAGCGGCTTGCGCGTCTCAGAGTTGACCGGGCTGGATACCGTGGCCAGTGCCAGCGCACAGGGATGGGTGGACTTGCAGGCTGCCGAAGTGCATGTGTTGGGCAAAGGGGGTAAGCGACGCACCGTGCCTGTGGGGCGCGAGGCCTTGAGTGCACTTCAGCGTTGGCTGGCACTGCGGGCGCAGGTGCTGACGGTTTCAGGGGTGGGGCAAAACGATGCCGCTCCAGCACTGTTCATTGGCCGTTACGGCACGCGCTTGACGGCTCAGTCCGTCTGGCAACGCCTTAAGCGCCGTAGTCTGCAAGCCGGGCTGGCCACGCCGGTGCATCCGCACATGCTGCGCCATTCATTTGCCAGCCATGTGTTGCAGTCCAGCAGCGACCTGCGCGCGGTGCAGGAGTTGCTGGGGCACGCCAACATCAGCACCACTCAGGTGTACACGCGGCTGGATTTTCAGCATCTGGCTAAAACCTATGATGCCGCTCACCCCCGTGCGCGGCTCAAGGGGCCGCGCTGAAGTGAAAGCTGCACGGCATCGGACATTTGTATCAGGTGTTGGGACCATGCCGCCTCGAAGTCTTCCCAGATGCGTTGTTCTGCGTCGATATGGGCCAAGGCCAGGATCAAGTAAGACTGCTGGGCTTTGACCAAGGCCCCCAGTAGGGTGGACATCTCAGTCTCCAAAGTCACTTTCTCGCTCTGGTTAAAACGCCTGACCTGCTTGAGTTCGGTCACGCTAAGATGATCAGCAAGAGCGAGGGATGTGGCCGACATCGGCGCAGGGCGCAAGCAGTCTCTTGAGATGGCGAGCAGCGTGTCTATTTCAAAGGCGCTACCCCGCCCGGAGGAGGATGGGTTGATGTCTGTCTGCATGTTGGTCTCCGATTTTTGTTCTTGAACGACGCAGTACATGGAATTTATCCCGCCACAGCCCAGGCAGTCCTCGGAAAAAGCCGACAATTCCCCCTCATGAAAACCATTCGCCTAAAAGAAGGCAAAGAGCGCTCGCTCTTGCGCCGCCATCCCTGGATTTTTGAATCCGCCATCGCGCGGGGCGGAGCCGATGCGGGCGAGACGGTGCGAGTGGAATCGCACGAAGGCGCATTCCTGGCCTGGGCCGCTTTCAGCCCCGCTTCCAAAATTCGGGCGCGGGCTTGGAGTTTTGATGAATCTCAGCACATAGATGCTACTTTTTTTATAGCTGCTTGTGCTCGCGCTATAAAGGCTAGAGAGCGACTTGATATCAAAAGTGACGGCTTGAGGTTGATCCACGGCGAATCTGACGGCCTGCCTGGATTGATCGTTGACCGCTACGGCGACACACTGGTGGCGCAGTTTCTCTCCAGTGGAGCCGAGCGCTGGAAAGACGTGCTGGCCGATGCGCTTTTGGCTCAGACCGGTTTGACTCAGCTCTATGAGCGCTCCGACGCTAGCTCACGTGGCCTGGAAGGTCTGCCTGAGGCCAAAGGTTGGCTGCGTGGTGAGGGTAAGGTTGAATTGGCCTTGCGCGAACACGGCTGGCAACTCGGCCTCAGCATTGAAGAGGGCCACAAGACCGGCTTTTATCTGGATCAACGCGACAGCCGCAAGAAGTTTGCCGACTATGCGCAGCGCTTGAATTTTGAACGCGTGCTCAATTGCTATTGCTACACCGGGGGCTTCACGGTGGCGGCGCTCACGGGCATGCGCACGGCCGGGTTTGCCGACGGTGCGGGGCACGTGACCTCGATCGACTCCTCCGGCCCGGCGCTGGCGCGCGCGGCTGCCAATGTGGCGCTCAATGGCTTTGAGGCCTCAAGCGCGAGTTTCATGGACGCCGATGTCAACGCCTCGCTGCGCCAGTTTATCGAGCAGGGCCGCACCTTTGACGCCATCGTGTTGGATCCGCCGAAGTTCGCGCCCACCGCCGCCCATGCCGAGCGCGCCGCCCGCGCCTATAAGGACATCAATCGCCTGGCTTTCAAGCTCTTGGCCCCCGGCGGCGTGCTGTTCACCTATTCCTGCTCAGGCGGCATCAGTGCTGACCTGTTCCACAAAATCGTCGCCTCCGCCGGTCTTGACGCGGGCGTGGACGGCTTCATCACCGAACGCATGGGCGGCGCGCCCGACCACCCCATGACCATCAACTTTCCCGAGGGCGAGTACCTGAAGGGCTTGGTGGTGATGCGGCGGGCGTGATCCCCGCTAAACTCCCCCCTCTTTCCTGTTTAAGCGAGTCCCACATCCCATGAGCCTGATCCCCACCACCATCCTGACCGGCTTTCTTGGCTCCGGCAAAACCACCTTGCTCAAGCGCGTACTGCAAGAAGCGCATGGCCAGAAGATTGCCGTGATTGAGAACGAGTTCGGTGAGGAAAATATAGACAACGACATTTTGGTGTCTGACACCAACGAGCAGATCATCCAGATGAGCAATGGCTGCATCTGCTGCACGATCCGCGAAGACCTGCGCACCACACTGCGTGATCTGGCTGAGAAGAAGCGCAAGGGCGAGCTAGACTTTGAGCGCGTGGTGATAGAGACTACAGGTCTGGCCGACCCCGGTCCCGTGGCGCAAACCTTCTTCATGGACGATGAAATCGCCGAGAGCTTTTTGCTCGACTCCATCCTGACGCTGGTGGACGCCAAGCACGCCGCTCAGCAGCTCAATGACCGGCAAGAGGCGCGCCGCCAAGTGGGTTTTGCGGATCAGATCTTCATCAGCAAGACCGATCTCGTGACGCCTGAGGAAACCGCCGCGCTGATGCATCGCCTCAAGCACATGAACCCGCGTGCGCCGCAAAAAGCCGTGCATTTTGGTGAGGTGGCCTTGAGCGAGGTGTTTGACCTGCGCGGCTTTAACCTCAACACCAAGCTGGAGATTGATCCGGACTTTCTCAAAGACGACGCGCATGATCACGGGCACGGCGATGATCACGCACATGGCGACGACCACGAACATGGTGAGCACTGCGACCACCCCTCCCACGCGCATGCCCAAGACCATGGCCACCACCATCACCATGATGACGACGTGAAGAGCTTCGTCTTCCGCTCAGACCGCGCCTTTGATCCGGCCAAGCTGGAGGACTTTCTGGGGGCCATCGTCAATATCTATGGCCCACGCATGTTGCGCTACAAGGGTGTGTTAAACATGAAAGGCACCGAGCGCAAGGTGATTTTTCAGGGCGTGCACCAACTCATGGGCAGCGATTTGGGTCCGGCCTGGGGCGCGGATGAGATGCGCACCAGCAAGATGGTGTTCATCGGCCTGGACTTGCCCAAAGACATCTTCTTGCAGGGTCTGGAACAAAGCCTGGTGTAAAACCGGTACACTCGCGCGCCGGGAGAAAAACTATGACCCCCGCACTTCCCAGTCATGTAATGAGGTTATAACTGTACGTGTTGTGGTATGGGCGTCTGCCTGTACCCTTCGAAAAGACAAGATTTGACGATCAAAACAGGAAAGACACCCGTGTCCACCAAAGCCAAAACCGTAGCGGCCAAGACCAAGGCCAAGCCCGCCAGCAAGGCGGCTACCAAGCCAGCCGTGGGTAAGGCCGTGGTGAAGTCGTCCAAGACTATTGTCAGTAAAAAGCCAGTGGTGAAGTCTGTTGCTAAGTCAAGCGTTAAAGCCAAACCCGCAGTTCAAAACAAAGCTATCGTCAAGCCTGTTGCTAAGACCGTCGTAAAAAGCAAGTCAACTGTCAAAGTTAAACCGCCAGTCAAAGCGCCTCTCAAAGTATCAGTTAAAGCCCCACCTGCTCCCAAATCACAAGCTGTTGCAAAGCCAGTCGCCAAGAAAGTGGCCGCCGCTAGTCAACAGACGCCAAAGGCCGCTAAACCATTGGCCCCATCCGTAAAACCAACGATTCAAGCCATTGCCAAGCCGACTGCCAAGTCGGCTACCAAGGCTTCGATCAAACCCGCAACTCCTCTGAAAACCATACCATCTGCCCTTGTCTCAGCCGTGTCCCCGATGCCTGCTCCTAAAGTTTTACCATCGGCGGTTGTGCCACCGGTAAAACCCCGGGTGTCCTCGCGTTTAGCCCAGTTGACCGTTCCTTCCATGGCGCAATCGGTGGCCTCCACCGCTGCCAAAGCCAGTTATTCCCAATCCGTGCCCGTGACCCTGATCGTTCCTCCCCTGCCTTCAAGCATCAAAAAAGACCCCAAGTTAGCCAATAACTGGAAAACAAAATCCGCAGACCAACTGACTGACGCTGAGCTGATGGCCATGCCCGACAGCGAATACATGAACGACAAACAAGTGGCCGCCTTTCGTCACAGGTTGCAGTTGCTCAAACAAGACATGCTGGCCAATGCGGGGGAAACGACGGAACACCTGCGAGAAGACACCGTGGTTGTGCCCGATCCGGCGGACCGTGCCACCATCGAAGAAGAGCACGCGCTGGAGTTGCGCACTCGCGACCGCGAGCGTAAGTTGCTCAAGAAAATCGAGCAGTCCATCACGCAAATTGATGCTGGTGAATACGGCTATTGCGATGAAACGGGTGAGCCCATTGGTGTGGGCCGTTTGCTTGCACGACCCACAGCAACCTTGTCGCTGGAGGCGCAGCAGCGCCGTGAGCTCAAACAAAAGATGTTTGGGGATTGAAGATCAGGATAACAAGCGCTAACCTCTAACATTTCAGAATTTACCCGTCTGTTAATAGAGAAACATGGCCAAAGACGATTCCAACCCCGGTTTGTTCTCAAAAGTTGCCCGGTTTGTCGCTAATCCGACTAAGGCTTGGGAGGAGATTGAGGTCAAGGAATCTGAGTTGAACGCGGGCTACAGCAAAGAAGTGCTAAAAGCCATGATTGTGCGCAAAAAACAAAATGATTTTGTGCGCAAACGCGAATTTGATGTTCTGCGAAAACTGCGCAGAACGGAGCCAGCCGAAAGCGTTGCCAGAACGGGTCGCCCCTCCGATTTTCAGAGCAGTTTGCCCTCCAACTCCGACGACCGGGCAATGACGGTTAGGAAGATTGATGCGATCGAGGCCCAGATGTCTAACCAATGGTGGCGGGGCAAGGGTACTGATGCCGGACCTGAAGCGCGATCTGTAGCGCCTCCACCGCGCTTACAAGACGTTCACACGAGTCCGCCAGTGGGCTCTCCCCCAATGCCCGCTTCGGGTCAGGTTGCAAATCCACGACTTTCGCAGTCGCAAAGCCTCGATTTGAAGGGCAGTAAAGTCTTATCGTCATCCATACCCATAAATATGCCTCGGCCCGAGTCGGCCTACAAACAGGCCGCCGCTACTGCGCATGCGCCTTTAACGCCGGCCGCAGCATCCCCTAAGCTCAAGACACCCTCCGGCATTATTGAGCCTCCTCCGCAATGGGGTAAGGCTAATAGTCCAGCGACCGACATGGGGGGCTTGGGCCCTGGTTTTTCAGTTTCCAACATTTTTGAAAATGTTGAAGTGGATATTGCCTCAGAACCTGAGCTCGAAGAAGCGTCAATCCGTTTCGCCAATGGTGACAATGTGGGGGCTGAAGAGGCACTTTTGGCGGCTTTGAAACCTGGCGATTTGACGTCCGAACGCGCCGAAATTTGGATTGCCGCTTTATTTGACTTGTACCGGGCCACCGGGCAGCAAGCTCGGTTCGACGAAAGTGCGATTGAATTCGCCAGTCGTTTTGGGCGCTCGGCCCCGGCTTGGTTTTCTACGCCTGAGTTACTTAAACGCGGTGCTGCTGGGTCAAGTTTCGTAGGCAATGTGCCCCACGTTGCTGCATCAACGGCTGTTGCGCATTGGACGGCACCTGATGTGTTGACCGTGGCTAGCCTGACTGCATTACAGTTGGTTTTAAAAAGTAAACCAGCTCCATGGTTGCTGGATTGGGGGGCTTTGGTTTCTATCGAGCCTGCGGTCGTGCCTGAACTAGGGTCACTGTTTTCGCACTGGTGCGTTACACCGGTAACCTTGGGTTTTAGGGGAGCAGAGGGTTTACGGCAGGCTTTGAAGTCTCTCACCACCCTAGGCGAAACGACGCTAGCACCTGCCGCTTGGCAAATGCACATGGATGCTTTGCGCGTGATGGGGTTGCATGACGATTTTGAGACGATTGCACTGGACTTTTGCGTGACTTTTGAGGTGTCCCCCCCATCCTGGCAAAAATCCTTGTGCATTTGTAAGTTAGAGGGCACTGACGCAGATCAAAGTGCGAGTTCTAGCTCGCATTACATGGAAGGTAAGGAGCCTTGGAAAGACTCCATCGTGCACAGCTCATTTCTTGAGGAGGACTCAGTCATTGGGGTCGCCATGGTGGCACTGAGCGGAGAGGTCTTGAACGATGCTGCAGAGGCATTGGCTCAATTAGAGACAGCCATGGGGGAAGGCGCCTCGCAAATGGTGATTTCTTGTGATAACTTAATTCGCGTTGATTTTTCTGCGGCGGGCAGTATTCTCAATTGGGTTGCAGGGCAACGGGCCAGTGGTTGCATAGTGCAGTTTCGTAATGTAAACCGTATTGTGGCTGCCTTCTTCCATGTGATCGGCATTACTGAATTTGCTCGCGTGGTGCCGCGTAACACCTGAGCTGGGTCAATGCTTCTGCCTGACGGTGGGTGGAGGAGCTTGTTGACTGTGTACTGAAGTGCGTTGCATTTTGAGGCATTTCTTTTTGTTGGTGTGACCTTCAGGCATCACATTCAAACCCATCGCTAAGTGCTTAATTTAGAACGATTTTCATGCTTTTAATGCATGAGAGATTGGTTCTAAGTCTTTGATTTCATTGAAAATTCTTCTATTTTTTGGTTTGCCGACCTTTGATTTGCTGGTACAGTGCAAATAAGTGCAATTAAGTGGTGAAAAGTGCCTTTACTTTTTCATTGACTGCATTTCAATTTCACAAAGGTGTACTGCCGTGTTTCAAGGGGCTTCGTCGCTGAATCTGGATGCCAAGGGGCGGCTGTCTGTGCCGACCCGGCATCGTGACGTCCTCCTTGCCACCGCAGCAGGTCAGCTCACCATCACCAAACACCCACACGGCTGCCTCATGGTTTTCCCACGCCCAGAGTGGGAGAAGTTCCGCGAGCGCATCGCCGCTTTGCCCATGTCGGCCCAGTGGTGGAAGCGCATCTTTTTGGGTAACGCCATGGACGTGGAGATGGACGCCACTGGCCGTGTTCTGGTATCACCCGAGTTGCGTGAGGCAGCGGGTATCACCCGCGACACCATGCTGCTGGGTATGGGGCAGCACTTTGAGTTGTGGGACAAGTCCCGATACGATGCCCAGGAGGCCCAGGCCATGACGGGCGATATGCCCGAGGTCTTCAAGGACTTTTCCTTCTGAGGCCAGCGGTGCAAACCCCTTCATGGCCACACACCACCGTCCTGTTGAGCGAAGCCGTCGATGCCTTATTCCGGGCCGACGACGCTCACTCAGGTAATGCGCCGACCGCAGACGGCACGTATGTTGATGCGACTTACGGGCGCGGTGGTCACTCAGGTCTGATCTTGTCTCGGCTGTCGCCCCAGGGGCGGCTGATTGCTTTTGACAAAGACCCCGAGGCGATTGCGCAGGCGGCGCAAATTACTGACCCGCGTTTTTCCATTCGGCACGAAGGCTTTCGCCATCTGGGCGAGTTGCCTGACGCCTGCGCGGCTGGGGTGCTGCTGGACTT
>CANCAO010000034.1 GCA_947374105.1 Comamonadaceae bacterium
GCCGCGCTGATGCGCTGGATGAGCTCGGGCGCGGGCAGCGTGTCAATGTGGTGCACCTCGAACTTGCGCATGACTTCGCCCACGGCGCTGGGGGCAGATCCGGCGTGCAGCCACAGGGTGAGTTCACCAGAGCGGTCTTCCAACAAGACTTGCTGGGTGCGGGCAAAGGCGTAGGGAAGGGGATGGCGCATGTCTGGGCAGGGATTAGCGTGGCTTGGTTGCAGGCAGCACGGCCGATTCGTTAATGGGCATGGTGCTGCTGGGCACCGGCTGGGCGTTGATCTGGTTGTTGCGCATCAGGTCGTAGCGGCCCTGTGCCAACGCATCGCTGTCGGCGGCGTTGCGCACCACCACCGGACGCAAGAAGACCATCAGATTGGTCTTCTTGCGGCTGCGCGATTCGCTTTTAAAAAGGTTGCCAAAGAAGGGGATGTCACCTAGGCCGGGCACCTTGCTTTTGTTGCCCGCATATTCGTCTTGTAGTAAGCCCCCCAGCACCACAATCGCGCCGTCATCCACCAGCACATTCGACTCGATAGATCGCTTGTTGGTGATCAGACCCGTGCTGGAGTTGACGGAGGTGGCATCTACGCTGGAAACCTCTTGAAAAATCGCCAGCTTGACGGTGCCGTTTTCGCTGATCTGTGGTTTAACCCGCAGCGTCAAACCCACATCTTTGCGCTCAATGGTTTGGAAGGGGTTGACGACTCCGCCTGCACTAGCTGATGTGTTGCTGTACTGGCCGGTGACAAAGGGCACGTTTTGCCCGATGACGATCTTGGCCTCTTCGTTGTCCAGCGTGAGCAGGTTGGGTGTGGACAGAATGTTGCCTGAGCCTGTGGACTCCAAGAAGTTGGCCAGAAAGCCCAACACATAGACGCCATTGGTGAGGTTGGCCGCACCCAAGTTCAGACCCGTGGGCGGTGTGAGCGTGCCGCTGGCCCCCTGGGTGGCCAGGTTGATGATGTTGTTGCCACCCGTGCCAAAGTTGGTGCCGATCACACCCACCGTGCCATTGCCTGCACTGCCCAGTCCCGTTTGCCACTGGATGCCAAATTGAGCCGCTTGGTTGGCATCCACTTCGGCAATCAGGCTCTCCACAAACACCTGGGCGCGCCGGGCATCGAGTTTGTCAATCACCGCGCGCAGTTGCCGGTATTGCGGCTCGGGCGCGGTGATGATGAGGGAGTTGGTCGCCGGGTCGGCCTGGATTTGTCCGCCTGTCGTGGTTTGATTCAGCCCCGGTGCGCCACCAAGGGTTACCGGGGCGCTTGGCGTGCCTAGGGTGCCTATCGGATTGGTGGTGCTGCGCGCGTCTCCGGCCATGGCCGCCCTGAGGGTGGAGGCCAGCTTGGTGGCATCGGCATTTTTGAGGTACACCACATAGATGTTACCGCTGGCGCCGTTGCTTTGCGTGGAGGCTGTGTCAAGTTTCTCGACCAGTGATTTGACTTGCGCCACGCGCGCCGGGTTGGCCGCGCGCAAGATCAGGCTGTTGCTGCGTGGCTCGGCCACGAGCGTGGTTTTGAAGGAGGCGTCAGTTTGACCTTGCCCTGGCGCGGCCCCGGCGCTGCTGCCGGACTCGATCAAGCGCAAAACCAAGGGCGCTAGGTCGCTGGCTATGGCGTGCTGGAGCTTGATGACTTCCACATCCGTCGCGTTGGACACGTCCATGGCGGCGATGATGCGGGCCATGCGCTGCAAGTTGTCGGCGTAGTCGGTGATGACGAGCGAGTTGTTGCCGGGGTTGACGTTGATCGTGTTGTTAGGGCTGATGAGGGGGCGCAGCACGGGCACCAGGTTGTTGGCGTTTTCAAAATTGAGTTTGAAGATTTGCGTCACGATGTGGTTGTTGCTGGTGGATACCGCACCTGCCGAGACCGCGCCGCTTTGCAGTTTGGCGTCGGCTTCGGGCACCACCTTGTCCAGCCCGGCGGCCTCCACTACGGTAAAGCCTTGCAGCCGCAGTGTGGCCAGGAACAGGTTGTAGGCCGCAGCGGGTGACACCGCACGTTCGGTGCTCAGATTCATCGTGCCTTTGACGCGGGGATCGACCACCACCTGGCGACCGGTGAGGGTGGCCATGGCGCGGGCCACGGCATCAATCTCGGCGTTGGCAAAGTTCAGCGTCACGGGTTCGCCGCGCTTGAACTCGGTGCTGGTTCCCGTTGGACTTGCTGAGCCGGTTTGAGCCCAACTTTGAGGCAAAAATTGGCCTGTAGTACCTGAAATGCATGCGCAAGCAGCTATGTAAATGATAGCGTGCGTGAATCGATTGGAAGTCAGATGTTTCATGCTTTAGCCAAGGGTGATGAGGGAACGGGCACCGTCGCGGCGCCCGATGATGTTCAATAGATTTGACAGTGCGTCTAGGTGCTCAGGTGCTGCGCTGGCACTGCCTTCAAAATGCCACCGTGAGTTGTCCCAGTCTCCGTGGCCCGTGAGTTGAAGGCTGCCGTTCAGGGTGGTTAATTCCAGGCCGATAGCTTGGCTGTCTTTGTCGCTACTTTTGAGAGTAAGGCGGTAGCTGCCCATGGGCTGTAGGGTGGACAGTCGTGAGGACATATCAAGCGCCTCCAACTGGGCACGTCCTGCCATGGCGAGTCGTCCCTGCACCAGTGAGATGGACAAGCCCTGGGCTGAAAGATGCAGTACACCTTTGGCTTGAACCGTGTTCCACGGCGTCCCCAGACCTGCCAGCAGCTCGGCTGGCCATTGGGACAAGCCGTCTTGCATGGACAGGTGCAGACTGTCCCAGCCCGGGGTGGCTTGCAAGTGCAGTGGATGGGGTGTGCAGCAAGAGGCTACAAGCTGTAGTTGCCAAGCAGGCCACGTCGGTTGTAGTTGCCAAGCCAGACGGCCCGGCAAGGCCACCGCATCATTACTACCCGCGCCGCCGGTCAGCATGAGCTGGGCTGAACCTTTCCAGACGGTGCCTTGGGGCTCTGTCAGTAGCAGACGTGCACCACTGAACTGCTGGACCATCCCCGCCAACCAGCGCGCTGGTGCGAATACCAGAATGGCTGCAATCAGGCCAAGCAGGGCGCCTCCTGCGGCCCAGGTCCAGGGGGAGCAAGGGGGGCGGTTCAGACGGATCATGCGGTGGTCATGAAGAGGGGCAGTTCAACGCACAGGCAGCGCCATCACGACTTGACCACTCCAGGCGCCAGGGGTGCCACTGTCGCGACTCAGGTGGGCTTCGGTGGGCAGGGCGTGGGCGTTGATGCGGCTTTGGGCCAACCATTGGGCCAATACCTGGCCCGAAATGCCATTGAGGGTGACGGAGACACGCTCACCGCTCACGCTGAGTTGCGCCCCCGAGCCCAGCCCTTGTTTGACGGCGACTTGCAGTGCCCGCAGGGCGTCATCACGCCCGATTTTGGGCTGGGCTTGCAGCGCACGGGCCTGAGCTTGCAGGCGTTGCATACTTTGCAATTGGCTGTCCAACTGGTCGCGCTGGGTTTGTGATTGACGCCAAGTGAGCAGCGCAGGGCTGAGTAAAACCCACCAAAGCAACGCCAGCCCCACTAAGCCAGCGGCCAAGGCGGCTCCGGTTTTCTCGCGCGGGGCCAAGCGGCTCAAGAGGTTTGTTAAAGGGAGCAGCAGCTTCATGGTTGACCTGCCAGTCGTATGAGAAGACTGTCGGCTTCAATATGCGCGGCATAGCCTTTGGTTTTTAATTGAGTGATCAAGGTGGAGGTCTCCTCCGTGCTCAGGGTCAGGCCTTTGAGGCGTGTTTCACCGGCAGCAAATTCAATGGCACTGAGGGACTGCCCGGCGGGCAGGAGCGCACTCAAATGGCCCAATATGGCCTCTAGGTCTTGGCCTGATGGTGTGCCGGTGGCCTGTTGCAGGTTTGTGAGCGCACGCGCCATCTGTACCGGGGCGTCCACGATGACTTTGACATCCGGGAACGTGTCGGTCAAGGTGGCTCGGATGGCGGCACGTTGACTGTCCATGACAGCCCGTTCCTTCCAAGCCCAGGCGTTGAGCCCCAGCAAATGAATGCTTGTGAGCAAGACACTGCACCAGCGGGCTGCACGCCACTGGGGGGCGTGCAGGAAGGTTTGCCAGACCGAGTTCAAACGTTTGAGGGTGCGGGTATTGCCGGTGTTGATCAAATCAAACTGCGCCAGATTCCAGTCGGACTGGGCGGCCGTCAAACAACGCTGCTCGCTGGGCAGCAAGCTCACCGGGCGTTGGAACCACTGTTCTGAGACGCTTGCAACGCTGGGTTGCGCCACCAGCGCGCCGTGTTCTGGCCAGTCCAGCAAGGTCAGTGCAGCGCGCGACAGTGGGAGCACCATCACCCCTTGGGCACTAGGCACAACGAGTTGTGCAGGCAAGAGGCCCTCGGTGATGTACAGGGTGTTGGGGTTGGGCGCTTGGATATCAGGGGTGAACTCAGGCACGATCCGTGAGACTGGTTGGTGTGCCGCCTCGAGTGCCTGGAGCGAGGCGTGCAGCCAGGCTCTGTTGCACACGGCCACCCAGACGGGTTCATCGGCGCGTGCCGTGGGAGGCAGTGCGAAATGCACTTGCTCGGGTTCGTCCAACAAATGTTCTTCCAGCAGCCCCGATAGCACGGCACGCAGACGCTGTGGGTTGCTAGCGCTGTCGGCGCGCGTGCCTTTGGGCAGGGTCAGTCGATGCCAGGACAGCGCGCGCGCTGGCACGACGGCTACCACTTCGCCTGCCAAGGTTCGGGTGACCGGTAGCAATGCGGCTGTTGTACGGCCATGACCAACCACTGTTAAGCCGTTTTGGGTGAGGACGTACTCGTACTCTGTGGCGTTGCCAAGCAATGCAAGGGGGAGGGTGACAATTAGCGTGGTCATGGTGGCGGTGTGCCAGTCATTGTAGAGAGGCTGGCGGGGCTGGAGTCAGGCCGCTATGAAGCCGGTGATGACGCCGCGTTCACGCCATAGCGTTTTCACCTCCATCCCGTCGCGCTGTACCAAGGAGCGCTCTTCGACGGTGGCTTGATCGTTGCGCAAGCGCCCCCGTACTTCGAAGAACCGTGAGGAGACGCTGAGATGGTCTTGCAAAGCGGCTGCGGCTTTGTCAGCGTCGGTCAGGGTGCGAAATTGGGTGTGTGCGCGCTCGGTCACCACACGCTGGGCATCGCTCATTTCAAAGGAGGGGATACTGGCATAAATGACAGGTGCACTGGCGGTGTTGATGTTCACTGGGGTGCGGTCTGGCAGCAGGGTGATGTAGGGCCGCAGCAGCGTGAGTGTCTGCGGGGTCAGGCCCAACCAGGACAGCTGCTCAATCCGCTGAGGGAGCAAGGGCCCCACTGCGGTCTTGGCGTCCAGTGCCAAACGCAGATTGTTGGCAAGAGTCAACAGCTCTGCCGAGGGCAGGCCCAGCCATTCGAACAGTTTGCCAAAGGCCAGCACATCGGGCTTGGAGAGCTGATTGCCTACGACTAGGTTAAAGACGTTCATGCGCGATTGCTGGTCGATGATGTTGCCTGAAAGAAATGCTTGGGGGACATCGGCTTCGTCACTGTTGTTGCTGGTGTCAACGGCCAGAAAGCTGGACAGACGTGCTTCTTGCAGGGGCACAGCCCAAGGCTCGGCCAAGTGATCAATCGTGCTGGAGCGTGCATCTTCACGCAATATCAGCCTGGCCCAGTCCAGCGCGCCTGTGAGCAGCCAGGCGGTTTGCTGGCGGCTGCGTTCGGCGGACTCGACTTCGACATTGCGCCACTGTTGCCAAAGCGCAGCGGCGCTGAAGGTTGCGACCAGCGTCACGGTGAGCATGGCGGCCAGCAAAGCCGCGCCGCGCTGGGTGATTGAGCGTGTCATTGTGCGTGTCATGACTTGCCGCCTGCCAGCGTGGGGCGTACCCAGTCCCGAGTGAGAAAACCTTGCAAGGCGTGGTCTGTGGGGAGTGTGAGTACCAGGCGAACGCCATCAGGTACGACAGGGGTAGGTGCGGTTGTGTCTGTGCCGGGTGTGCCTAAGGGCTGGCTCAAGGGCGTGGTCAAACGGCCATCACTTGACAAGGGGTTACTCCAGGCGTCACCCCGGTAAAAATAGATTTGCCATTGTGCCAAGGGCGTGATTGAGACCTCACGTTTTTTTGTCTCATCCCCCGGGTTTTGCGCCCATTGAGCGGCTTGCTGCCAAGCCTCTTGTAGCGCACTGCGCTCGCGTAAAGGGGGGGATTGCCAACGCAGCCATTGCCCTGCACCGCCCGTACCACCTATGTCGCGGCGTGCCCAGGCCACTACCACCAAGCCATCGGCCTGGGCAGCAGAGACGTGCCGGGTGATGCGCAGTGCCCGGCCATCCCATTCGATGGCATTGAGTCCAGGGCCTTGCACCATGGCGTCCAGATCGGCCCCCCACTGCACCAGCGCGGTTTGCAAACTCAGCACCTCGTTGGTGCGTTGCTGCGTCTGTGTTTGAGCCCGTGCCATGCCATCCAGGCTACGCCAGCTTAGGATGGCCATGAGCGCCATCACTGACAGGGCGATCAACAGCTCGATGAGTGTGAAGCCTTTGTTCCTGCTGGGATGGGGCTGCATCAATACCGCCCCATCACGGTGGAGAGCTGGAGCAAAGGCGTGTTGCCTTGGAAAACCTGTGCCACTACGCGCACAAAATTGGGGTTGGGTGTGGCTTGACCCGATAGGGCCACACTGAAGTGCTCTGCTGCCTGATCGCAGGTTTGGGTGCTTTCACCCACGGCGGGCATTTGTTTGGCCAAGCGCAGTTTGATCAGTGCGTTTTCAGCGCACAGTTGGGCCAGAAAAATATCTGACTGGCGCATGGCGTTGCGCGTCAAGGCAGTGGTGGCCTGCAAGCCTGCCATCAAGGCGATGGACACAATGGCCAGCGCCACCAGCACCTCGATCAAGGTAAAGCCTAGAGACGAGGATCGCTTCATGGCTGCACGGAGAAAGGTCGCAAGCCGTCGGTGACGACGTGCAGCACGCGGGCGGGTTGCTCGACGGAACTCAAGGCAATGTCCTGCAGTCCGATCAGGGGCTCGGGGCCAAGCAGCACCGTTTTGGGGTTGCGCACACGGGTATCGGTGCCGAGCCAGTCCTGGGGCAATGAGGCGGGCGGAAGACCCTCAAAACGGAAACCCTGTGCCGTCACGCGCCAGCGCACCGCCACACCACTGGCGCGGGACTGAGCACGGGCCGACTCCAGCAACATGGCCAGGCGTTGCGCCTCGCGCTCGAGCCCACTTTGCGCTGAGGCACGCATGGCAAAACCCACGCCTGCTGATGCCATTGCAATGATGGCCACCACGACCATCAGCTCCAGCAGAGTGAAGCCTCGACAGCGCGGAGTACGTCGAGTGACAAGCGTGGATGCCACAGCCGCAGCGCCGGGCCGCGCTAAGCAAGGCATGACCCCCTCGGGGGGCAGGAAGCTACACGAAGTGAGCGACCGCGAGGACCACACATCTCTATTGCCAACTGCCGATGTCCGCATTTTTCCCCTCGCCTCCGGCCTGACCATCCGCGCCGAAGGACAGCACATCAATCTCGCCTTTGAGGCCGGGGTTGATGTAGAGGTACGCACGACCCCAGGGGTCGTTAGGGAGCTTCTCCACGTAGGGTTTCCAGTTGGACGGTATCGATCCGCTGGTGGGTTTAGCCAACAAGGCCTGCAAGCCCTGCTCTGCCGTGGGATAACGCTGGTTGTCTAGCTTATAAAGCTTGAGGGCTTGGCCCAGGTTGCTGATGTCGGTCCGCGCTGCCGTGACGCGTGCGTCGTCAGCCCGGTCGAGCACATTGGGAACGATCAACGCAGCCAGCACGCCAATGATGACCAACACCACCATGAGTTCGATCAGGGTAAAGCCGATGTGCTTGGTGCGTTGCAAAGAGCTGAGCTTATGAGTCATGTGCATGAAGCGATATGAGGTTGAAGGCCATTCCATGATAATTCCAATTATGCAGATGAACTCACAAAGTCAATGGGCTTCCCGTTCGGTCACTTTTTTCGTGGCTGCGTTGGCTGCTGCGGGTGGGGTTTATTGGGTGCTTAAGTGGCCCGTCACGACGATTCCCGCCACGGCCTCTACCCTTGTCATCGGTGTGTCCCATGAGCCCCAAGCTCTGGCGCGCTTATTGGGTGGGGAAGATGTGCTTGCGAGCTCGACCGTTGCGACAGCCAGGACACCCAGCCGCATGATTTTGACTGGCGTGGTGGCGAGTACGTCGCAAGGCGGCACGGCTTTGATCGCTATTGATGGCAAACCGGCCAAACCCTACCGGGTAGGTAGCCAGGTTGACGAGGGGCTGATGCTTCAATCCGTTGCAAAGCGCCGAGCCGTGTTGGCGGTCAGCGCCAACGGGCCTGTGTCCACGACGCTAGAGATGATTTCTCTTTCCAAGTGATTTTTGCGCTATGGCTGTTGTATTCCAAAGACCTTCTCTTTTAGCGCGTGCATCTCCTTTGTTGCGTGGCTTTGATGGGCCGCTGGCGTTTGCCGTGTTTTTGCTGGCTTGCGCGGGTATGTTGGTCATGTTTTCTGCCGGGCATGACCAGGGCACGCGCTTTCCGGACCATGGGCGCAATATGTTGATTGCGGGTTTTATTCTGTTCGCTATGGCGCAAATTCCACCGCAGCGGCTGATGACTTTCGCTGTACCTTTGTACGTGTTGGGTGTGACGTTACTGATTGCGGTGGCGGTGTTTGGCGTCACCAAAAAGGGCGCGCGCCGCTGGTTGAATTTGGGGGTGACGATTCAGCCTAGTGAGATTCTCAAAATTGCCATGCCTTTGATGTTGGCTTGGTGGTTTCAAAAGCGTGAGGGTCAGTTGCGACCGTTGGATTTTCTGGTGGCTGGTGGGCTGTTACTGGTGCCCGTGGGTCTGATCGTGCGTCAGCCTGACCTGGGCACAGCCATTCTGGTGCTAGCCGCAGGCGTGTCGGTGATCTTCTTTGCGGGTTTAAGCTGGAAGCTGATCCTGCCGCCCGTCTTGTTGGGGCTGGTGGGTGTGACTTTGGTCGTGGTGTTTGAGCCTAGCCTGTGTGCCGACGGTGTGCGCTGGCCGGTGTTGCATGACTACCAGCAGCAGCGAATTTGCACCCTGCTAGACCCCACGCGTGACCCGCTGGGCAAGGGCTTTCACATCATTCAGGGCATGATTGCTATTGGCTCGGGTGGTTTCTTTGGCAAGGGCTTCATGGCGGGCACGCAGACGCACCTGGAATTCATTCCCGAGCGCACCACCGACTTTATTTTTGCGGCCTTTTCAGAAGAGTTTGGTCTGTTCGGCAACCTGCTGCTGATCAGCGGCTTTGCCTTCCTTCTATTGCGCGGCTTGACGATTGCGCTGGAGGCCCCGACCCTGTTCTCGCGCTTGCTGGCGGGCAGCATCACCTTTATTTTCTTCACCTACGCCTTCGTCAACATGGGCATGGTCAGTGGCATCTTGCCGGTGGTGGGCGTGCCCCTGCCTTTCATTAGCTATGGCGGCACCGCCATGGTGACGCTGGGTATGGGGCTGGGGATTTTGATGTCGATTGCGCGTTCTAAGCGTTTGGTGCAGTCTTGACCCCCACGATCGGCACTGGCGTGTCCTCTCTGCCCCCCGAGGGGGCTAATTCTTCTAGGGGTGGCCCGTCGAAGAATTGTCATTCGTTCCCGGTTGCTATCGTCGGCGTAGGCAACATGGGCGGGGCGATGGCGTTGAATTTGCTGGCGCGGGGTTGGGCGGTTCAGGTCTGCGATGTGGAGGTCTCCAAAGCGCAAGATTTAGTGCCATTTGGGGCTGTAGCACAAAAGAATTGTGCACAGACAGCTATTAATTCAGTAGCAATCATCGTCTGCGTGGTGGATGCGGTGCAGTGCGAGGCGGTGCTGTTTGGTGTACAGGGTTTGGCCAGCGTGATGCAGCCGGGGCAAGTCGT
>CANCAO010000035.1 GCA_947374105.1 Comamonadaceae bacterium
GAGTCGATGTCGCGCAGCAGCTGGCGCGCGTCCTCAAACTGCTCGCCCGTCAGCATCTTGCTTCGCATCATGAAACTGACCGCGCGGCGCGTGTCCATCACGTTGCGGCGGATGCGCCCGTTCAGGTCCTCCTGGTGGGCAATGGCACCCAGCACTTCACCGGCCAGCGCATCGGTCACATCGCCCGCCAGCACCTGTTTGCTGACGTTTTCCAACTTGTCGTAAATGTTTTCCAGCGTGTCGGCGGAGTATTCGGCGTCGGCGTCAAACAGTTTGAGCAGCACTTCCTTGGCGTCTTCAATCAGACCGGGCGCACGGCGCGCGCGCATGCGCAGCAGGCGAAACACCGGCACATCTTCGTCGTGGATGGAAAACAGCACGCCCCGGCTTTTGAGCTCCACATTGTGTTGGTTCAGGATAAAGGCCACGCGCACCGTGCGCGGTTCGTCCTCGTCGGCGATCAAAAAGTCGCTGCGGATGTGCAGGTCGCCGTTGTCTTCTTCGTAAAACCGGGCGGACTCTTCGATGTCCTCGTCCATTGCGTCGTCCGGGATGGACAGGCCGTAGTACTGCTTGACCCAGCGTTTTTCTTCCGCAGAAGGCGATTCAAGATCCACCCAGATCGGGTTGAATTCGGAGAGCTCTTCCAGTGACTCGATCTCTTCCTGGAAGAGTCGGCCCTTGGCCAGTGAAAAAATATTGAGCACGGCTCACTCCCTCTCAAAATGGGGCTGGGGGCGAATGGGGCTGTTGCCAGCCTGCAAGCCCCGCTGCATCAAGGGCGTTGAAAGCGATCAACAGTAGGCGTTATGGGGTGGTTTTTCAAGGCACGGCGGCAAACTTTAACCTGAGAATTATCGCACTGTCGTTGGCCAGCCTGCGACCCCATTCAGTTTTACATATGGGCGTCCTGAGGTAGAGTCAGGGGCATCCTCTGCTGACGTACCACCTGTCCCATACGTGATGCAGCGTTAACCTGGAGACGGTTTGTGATCCCAACCCTTCGTCAATTGTTCAAGCGCGACAATCGCACGGCGTGGGTGGTGCTGGCGATCAGCCTGGGCTTGGGGCTGCTGCTCGATTGCGAAATTGTCCTGCATGCCAACAATGTGGCTGAGCAGAATTTCCAAAAGGCAAGCCAAGATGTGCTGGATGACATAGATGAGCGTTTGCGCGGACACGAGCTGATTTTGCTGGGCGGGGCTGGACTTTGGGATGCCAGTGCGGAGGTTAGTCGCTCGACCTGGCACGCGTACGTGGCGCGTCTGCAACTGGAGCGTCATCAAATTGGCGGCATGCAGGGGGTGGGATACAGCCAGCTTGTTCAGCCAGACGAATTGGTCGCGCATGTCAAGGCGACTCAGACCGATAAGCTTCCCCAATACAGTGTGCGTCCTGCGGGTGACCGGTCGTACTACGTGCCCGTCGTTTATCTTGAGCCTTATCTTGAGCGTGCACAGTCCGTGATCGGTTTTGACATGGCGTCCGAGGCGACTCGAGTGCGTGCTTTACGCCAAGCCGCGCAGAGCGGCAATGCGACCATCAGCGGCAAGATCCAGCTGGCTGGGGAGCCGAAGAGCAAACCAGAAGCCGGATTTTTGATGATGGTTCCGGTGTACCGAAAAAACCAACCGCTCGCAACGGCGCAAGAGCGCTGGCAGGCTATTCAGGGCTTTGTTTTCAGCGGCTATCGCATCAAGGACATGATGGCGAAAAGAGATGATGAAAGCAGTTTGCCTGTGACCTTTCGGATTTTTGATGGTGAAGTTCCCAGCGCGGAGACGCTGATGTATGACTCTGCGGTGCCGGGCGGCTTGGTTAATGAAGGTTTTGCAAACCTGCGTTGGAAACAGTCCCAATTAAAGTCGATGTACGGGCACAACTGGACGGTTGAGTTTCATAGCAAACCGCAGGCCGAGATTAGTTGGCTGAGCCCGGAAAACCTGATCTTCCTGTTCATGGGCCTGTGTTTGAGCGGCTTGTTGTTTTTATTAGTCTCGGTTTTGAATTCTCGGCGTGATCGGGCTGAATCCATAGCCCGTGAGATGACAACAGAGCTTCGCAACCAAACGCAGCGTTTGAAGGAATCACAACAGAAACTCAACCTGATTGTGGAGAACATTCCCGTCGGGGTGTTTTTCAAGGACACAAAGACTTTTCGTTATGAATTGGTGAATCGGGCCTGGAATGAAATGCATGAGCACAACGAAAATGCCATCATCGGTAAAACGGTGTATGAAGTCTTCGACCCTATAGTTGCGCGACGTTTTTCTGCGGATGACCGCAAAGTCTATTTGTCGGGTCAGCCACTCATTTTGGAAGAAAACTGCCTGCGTACGCCCCAAGGCCATGATCGGGTGCTGCGCACGATGAAGGTGGGTCTGCGCAATGATTCGGGCGAGGTCACTCACCTGTTGGGTGTCTCAGTGAATATTACCGAACAAGTGGCAGCGCGTGCAGAGATGAAAGAAAACGCGCAACTGATGCAGGCGGTTTTTGACAACGTGGCCGATGGCATCATCACCTTGAACCGCGAGGGGCTAGTGCAGTCGATGAACCGCTCGGCTGAACTGATGTTCGGCTATGGTGTAACCGAAGTGCTGGGCAAGTCGATCAAAATTTTGGCACCGCAGACTTACCACGCACGGGTGGATATGTTCCTTGAAAAAGGTTACCAGACCTTCGTATCTGGGCGCATTGGCGTGCATTCCAAGGTCGAAGGACTGAGCAAAACCGGACGTATTTTTCCCATGGATTTAGCCATCTCAGGCAGTACTCACAAAGGCCAACCCCTATTGATTGGCTTGGTGCGTGACATCAGCGAACTTCAGAAGAGCGAACAGATGAAGGACTCATTTGTGTCTACGGTAAGTCACGAATTGCGCACACCACTCACCTCGATCAACGGGGCTTTGGGCTTGGCGTGTGGTGGCGTCCTGGGGGAGATATCGCATAAGGCCAAGTCGATGTTGAGTATGGCTTACCAAAACAGTCAACGGCTTACTCTTCTCATTAACGATTTGCTGGATCTGGAGAAAATGGCCGCTGGCAAGATGCGCTTGGACATGTTGGTTCAAGAGCTTGTGCCTTTGGTGGAGCAGGCCGTCGCGATGGCCGATGAGTATGCGCAGCGACACCAAATTCAGCTACGGTTTCAGCTCCCGAGTGAGCGCGTACGCGTACGCGTAGATGCTAGCCGTTTGCAGCAAGTGTTAAACAACCTCTTAGCTAATGCGGTGAAGTATTCCCCCCACGGTGGTCAAGTTGACGTGAGTGTGGTGGTCAATCCCGATGAGGGCGTGGTGCGGGTAGAGGTGACCGACCAAGGCCCCGGAATTCCGGCAGAATTTCGAGGTCAAATATTTCAAAAATTTTCTCAAGCTGATACCTCTGACGCCCGAAAAAAAGGCGGCTCAGGTCTGGGTTTGGCCATCAGCAAGGAGTTGATGGAGCGCATGAATGGCTTGATTGGTTACGAATCCGTACCAGGCCATGGGGCAAGCTTCCACTTTGTATTGCCAGTCTGGGTGGAATCGGGCAGCAGGCCCGAAGTCGTGCCCCTGGAGTTGGGTGTTGCGCGGCCTGATGTGTCACGAATTTTGGTGGTTGAAGATAGCCCGGTTTCGGCACAGGCAGTGCTTGCCATACTGCACCGCGCCGGGTACGCCGTAGATTTGGCGGGCACGGGAGCAATGGCCCTTGAACAGGTGGCAAAGAATCGCTACGTAGCCATCACGCTCGACATGGTGTTGCCTGATCAAACCGGCGTGGCGCTGGTGCGCGCCCTGCGAGCCCGCCCTGAGCTTGATGCTGTGCCGATTTTGGTGATATCAACCGCCACGGAAATGGGTAAGCTTGCCTTGAAGGATGAGTTGGTGGGTATGGAATGGATGAGCAAGCCGGTGGATGAGGCTCAGCTGTGCCGTGCCTTAAAGCGTCGTTTGACCGTGACGGATCAAGGGATTGGCAGAGAGGCAAGTGATGAAGCTTGAACGGATTTTGTATGCCGATGATGAGCCCGACATTCAGTCCGTCGTCAAACTGGCCTTAGAGGTGCTGGGCGGTTACGAGGTTTTGCTGTGCGGAAATGGTGCAGAAGCTTTGGCTCAGGTGTCCTGCTTTAACCCGAACTTGATTTTGCTGGATGTCATGATGCCCAGTATGGACGGACTCACTACTTTGCAGTGGCTGCAAAGGGATGCGCGCACCGCCAGTATCCCGGTTGTTTTTTTGACTGCCAAAGCGCAAGCTCATGAAATCAAGCGCTACCAAGCCTTGGGCGCACTCAGCGTCATTACAAAACCCTTTGACCCTATGACGATAGCTGCAGCAATCCAAAAAATTTGGAATCAAACCCATGAATGAAATGGATCAGAAAACGGTTGATTTTTCAGCGCAATTGGAGGCACTGCGTCGCGAGTTTGCTGCACAGTTGGTGGACACGCTGGATGAGTTGAATCGACTGATGGCCGGACGTGGACCCGAGGCGCCGCGCGAGTTGTTGCAGCAAACCTGCATGCGTTTGCATAAATTAGCAGGGGCAGGCGGCACCTTCGGCTTCCCTGAGCTCTCTGCCCAGGCACGTAAGCTTGAGGGGATGTCCAAGAAGTGGTTGGATTCGGCTCTGCCTGTTCCTCCTGATCAGTGGCAAACTTGGTTAACTGGTTTACGCGCGCTCAGTTTGAGCATTGTGGTGCAGGATGAGCCGGTCGTGGCCAAGCCGCTGCCCGTGCTAACCACTTCAAGATCTGCGGTCAGGGGCGAGGTGCGGGTGAGCATGGTGCATTCAGACCCGGTGCTCAGCTTGGCAATGTGCCGCGGCTTGGGGCAATTTGGTTACACGGTGGTGTCCTACCCGGATTGGCGTTCGGCGCAGGCGGGTCTCCTGGGAGACCCGCCTGACATTGTGTTGATGGAGAGTGCCGTTATTGAGGGCGGGAGCGAGTCCATCCGACAAGCTGTCGAGCAGTTGGTCGACAGGATGGGTCGACGTGCGACGCTCATTTTGCTGGCTAACCATGCCGAATTCACCCTTCAATTGCTGGCTGCAAAAGTAGGGGCGGAGGCATTTTTTAAATTGCCTGTCGATGTGCCCACAGTGGCGGCTCGGATCGAGTCGCTCGTGCTAGCACGAGGGCCGCGGCCTTACAGAGTCTTGATTGTGGAAGACGATGAGGCGCTGGCAGAGCATTACTGTTTGACCCTGCGGGCCGCCGGGATGTTGGCTGAACAGGTGAATCATCCCTATGCAGTTCTGCCCGCGCTTCACAAGCTGCGCCCCGATGTGCTGTTGATGGACTTGTACATGCCTGAGTGCACTGGCGAAGAACTGGCCAGGATGATCCGCTACAACGGTGATTGGCAGAGTTTGCCTATTGTGCTGGTGTCAGCTGAATCCGACTTGGTGCGCCAGATGCAGGCCTTGCGTAGCGGGGCCGATGATTTTCTGGTCAAGCCAATTTCGGACGGGCAACTGGTGGTTGGCGTGCGTGTGCGGGCTGAGCGCGCACGAAAAATGGCCGAATTGATGAGTCAAGACAGTCTGACGGGCTTGCTCAAACATGCCAGCATCAAAGAGCGATTGATTCAAGAGGTGGACCGGGCTCGGCGCAACGGTAAACCGCTGTCCATTGCAATGGTCGACATTGATTTTTTCAAGCGGGTGAACGACAACTGGGGGCATCCCATGGGTGACCAGGTCATCAAGACTTTGGGCAATCTGCTGCGTCAGCGTTTGCGTCGACAAGACAGCGTGGGGCGATATGGTGGCGAAGAGTTTCTGGCGGTTCTACCGGAGTGTTCTGAGCTTGATGCGGCCCGATTGCTGGATGACATTCGGCGTCGCTTTGCCGACATTGAATTTCGTATTGGTGAAAATGGTTTCAACGTCACGCTCAGTGCGGGTATTGCTGTCAGCACGCATGGGCGTGACGCACATGAGCTGTTGGTCGACGCAGATCAGGCGCTTTACCAGGCCAAAAACGGTGGACGCAATCTGGTTTACAAGTGGCCGAACGGTGGCCAGCTTTCTTAAGTCTGCGTCGGGTTGTATGCCGATAAGCACGCGGTGTGAAAAAAGCTTGAAAAAGTGATTGCGTTTGCCGCTTTTCAGGTGCATAGTGAATCCGCAGGCAGTGGATGAACTTGACCTCGTTGCCGAGTTCTCTGCTGTTGGCAGTTCTTCAATCCCGAGTGCAACAGGAGGTTATTCATGAATTTGACGATCAGCGGTCATCACCTGGAAGTTACCCCGTCTTTGAGAAGTTATGTCACGACCAAGCTGGATCGAATTAGCCGACATTTTGATCAATTGGTGGATGTCAAGGTGTTGCTGACTGTAGAAAATCAGAAGGAAAAAGAGCGACGACAGCGGGCGGAGTGCAGCATTCACGTCAAGGGCAATGACCTGTTTGCAGAAAGCGCCAACGAGGATTTGTACGCTGCTGTTGACGACTTGGTTGATAAGCTGGATCGGCAAGTGGTTCGCTACAAGGATCGTCTCCAGAATCACAGCCACGAAGCCACAAAGCGCATGATGTAAGAGGCCTTTGGCCATGACAAAAGCCGCGAGTCTCGCGGCTTTTTTGTGCATAATCGGCCCCCAAACACCATGAATCGACTTTCATCTATCCTGCCCCTGGCGCAAGTGCTTGTGCACTTTGACGCCAGCAGCAAAAAAAGAGCCTTCGAAGAAGTCGGCTTGCTGTTCGAAAGCCTTCACGGCTTGAATCGTGCCCTAGTGACCGACAGTCTCTTCGCCCGTGAGCGTTTGGGCTCAACCGGCTTGGGCTACGGTGTGGCGATACCGCACGGACGCATCAAGGGGCTTAAGTCCCCGATGGCTACTGTGATTCAGCTGGCTCAGCCCATTGGCTTTGATGCACCAGACGAGCAAGCCGTTAAGCTTTTGATTTTTTTGCTGGTGCCCGAGGCTGCCACGCAAAAGCATTTGGAAATCCTCTCTGAAATCGCCGAGATGCTCAGCGACAGTGTCTTGCGTGAACAACTGAGTGCTTGCGAAAGTGCGCATGCACTGCATGGGTTGATTACCGGCTGGCAATCCGCCCAGTTGGCTTGAGAGATCTGACAAGCCGACTATGAGACCAACCGTCGTCAGTGCCGAGGTACTTTTCAACCAGTTCCGATCTCTTTTGAGCTGGGATTGGTTGGCGGGCCTGGGTGCATCGGAGCGTCGGTTTGACGAGGTTGCCGTGCGCGCGGCGCGCTCCGGGGCCGATTTGGTGGGTTACCTGAATTACATCCACCCCTACCGGGCTCAGGTTTTGGGGGTGCGTGAGGTGTCCTACCTCTCCAACGCTACAGCTGAAGATTGCGCTCGGCGAGTGGCCCGCATTGTAGAGCTGGAACCTCCGGTGTTGGTTTTGGCAGATGGGCAAACCCCACCTCCCGCGCTGATAGCCATGTGCGAACAGGCGCAGATCCCCATGTTTGCGACCAAGGACTCATCGGCCTATGTGATTGATGTTTTGCGCAGTTATTTGTCCAAGCATTTCGCAGATCGTATTTCGATGCATGGCGTGCTGCTGGATATCCTTGGACTTGGGGTGCTGATCACGGGCGAATCCGGTTTGGGTAAAAGCGAGCTCGGCCTCGAGCTGATCTCGCGTGGTCACGGTCTTGTGGCTGATGATGCAGTTGATCTTTACCGCATCAATCAAGACACGATTGAAGGCCGTTGCCCTGAGCTCTTGATGAATCTGCTCGAAGTGCGGGGCATTGGCTTGCTCGATATACGAGCGATTTTTGGTGAGACCGCAGTACGCCGAAAAATGAATTTAAAGCTCATCGTCCATTTGGTGCGTCGCGAGACTCTTGAGCGTGACTACGAGCGTATTCCATACGAGCCCCTGACCCAGGATGTACTGGGTATCCCTGTGCGTAAAGTGGTACTACAGGTAGAGGCGGGGCGCAACTTGGCTGTACTGGTCGAGGCCGCCGTACGCAATACCATTTTGCAGCTGCGCGGTATTAATACCTATCAGGATTTCGTCGACCGGCATCGCCGGGCCATGGATAGAGCGGACTGAACCCAAGACCAGTTCAAGCGCCGCGCGGGCTGGGGCGATTCGAACAGGGCATCTTGGTGCAATGGGCGTACAGACTCAAAGAGTGCTCAGCGATCACGAAACCCTTGGCCTTGGCCACGTCATGCTGGCGGTTTTCAATTTCCGCGTCAAAAAACTCCTCGACCTTGCCGCAATCCAGACAGACCAGATGATCATGGTGCTTGCCCTCATTGAGCTCATAAATCGCCTTGCCGCCTTCGAAATTGCTCCGGTTCAAAATACCCGCTTGTTCAAACTGGGTTAACACCCGGTAAACCGTAGCCAAACCTACATCAGAGCGATCAACCAGCAAGGCGCGAAAAACGTCTTCCGCTGTCATGTGTCGTTGCGTGCCGTTTTGAAAAATTTCCAGCACTTTCAGTCGTGGCAGCGTGGCCTTGAGTCCGGTGCTTTTAAGTTCGTCAATGCTGTTCATGGGAGGTCTTTCTGGGGATCAGGGGTGCAATGGTGAACATCAGGCCTACCCCGCTACAATGGGCCGATCATATCGTTACACATTGAGTCATGCCCGATTTCCTGCGTCATGGCCCTGGTACAGGGCTGATTTTTATTTTCTGTGCTGCTTTAGCCGCTTGCGGCACTGTGGACAGCGCGAGCAATCGGCTGGTCAATGTCTTTAGGCCCTACAAAATGGATGTCGTGCAGGGCAATGTGGTCACCAGCGAACAAGTGGCATTGCTTAAGCCTGGCATGAGCCGAGTTCAGGTGCGTGATGTCTTGGGAACGCCCTTGTTGACCAGCGTGTTTCATGAAGATCGTTGGGATTATGTGTTTACTTTGAAGCGCCAGGGCACGGAGTCCCAATCTCGACGTGTGACGGTGTTTTTTAAAAATGCGGAGTTGCTGCGTTTTGAGGCTGACGCTTTGCCTAGTGAGACAGAATTTGCGGCCACCCTGGGCAAGATGAATTTGCCCAGCAAAATGCCGGAGTTGGAGGCGACGTCTGAGAGCCTGCAAAAATTCCCTGCACCCGTTAAAGCGGCAGTGCCAGCTCCCTTGCCGCCTTTGCCCACCAGTTACCCGCCGCTTGAGTCCCCGACCCGTTAGCACGCGTTCAACACTTGACATAGCCCCGCGTTCGGTGCGCACCCTGAGTTCACTGCCATGACCCTGTCCTCTCCCCAAAAAATCGCCATTGCCGGTGCCTCCGGTCGTATGGGGCGCATGTTGATTGAGGCCGTCGGGGCCGATCCTGCTTGCGTCTTGGCTGGCGCACTGGATGTCGCAAGCAGTCCTGCACTAGGGCAGGATGCGGCCACCTTTCTGGGGCATACCAGCGGTGTGGCTATTACGGCGGATTTGAGAGCAGGCTTGCAAAATGCACAGGTGCTGATTGACTTCACCCGCCCAGAGGGCACGATGGCACATCTTCATGTGTGTCGCGCGCTGGGCGTCAATTTGGTTATTGGTACGACGGGCTTTAGCGAGGCGCAAAAAGCCGAGATCACAGCGGCAGCCCAAGACATAGCCATCGTGATGGCCCCCAATATGAGCGTGGGCGTCAACGTCACTCTCAAGCTGTTGGAGATGGCGGCCAAGGCCCTGTCCACGGGCTACGACATTGAAATCATCGAGGCCCATCACCGTCACAAGGTGGACGCGCCATCGGGCACAGCGCTCAAAATGGGCGAAGTGATTGCAGGCGC
>CANCAO010000036.1 GCA_947374105.1 Comamonadaceae bacterium
GGCGGTCATTGTGGGCTGGCCACTGCTTCTGACCCGCATGAAGCAAAGACAACGCTGGCTGACTCATCTGGCAATCATTCCTGGATCGGTCATCTTACTGGTACTTGCACCTATGGCCGTAGCGGTGCTGGGCTTACAGGTGGAAACCATTGGAAGCCGATTTGGAGGCATCCCCTCCAACTTGCCCCGTTTTGTATGGCCTGAGTTCACCTGGAACTCGATCCGATTTTTATTAGCCCCCGCTCTCACTTTAACGCTTTTGGGCGCAATTGAATCGCTATTGTGCGCACGCGTGGCCGACGGTATGTCAGGTGGGCACCACAACCCCAATCAGGAACTGATGGCTCAGGGCGTGGCCAATTTTGTCACGCCTTTTTTCGGTGGCATGCCCGCCACCGGCACCATGGCGCGCACCATGACCAACATCAAAAGCGGGGCCAAATCTCCTGTGGCAGGTATGGTTCATGCAGCCACCTTACTATTTATTGTCCTGTTAGGAGCGCCGCTGGCGCAACACATTCCCCTAGCCACGTTAGCAGCCATTCTGATGTTTATTGCCTGGAACATGGGTGAATGGCGTGAGTTTGCCCAGTTGCGCCAGTTCCGTCTACCCTACCGCATTACGCTGCTGTCGGTTTTTTTTCTCACGGTGATGGTCGACCTTACGGTAGCTGTCGAGGTCGGCCTATCCGCCGCTTGTCTGACCTTTATTTACCGAATTTCCAGCCTCTCGCGTTCAGAACAAGTGAGCCCCACCGACCACCCCCTGCTCACCCAGCAGCCAAGCACCGTCAATGCCTATCGACTCCATGGCGCGCTGTTCTTTGGGGCAATCCAACTGGTGGAGGCCATGGAAGCCCAGTTGCCCGATCGAGCCTTGGTGCTGGACTTGAAAAACGTCATCTATGTGGACTCGACAGGTGTCGATGCCCTGATAAACCTTATTCATGCCTGCGAACAGAACAACACACGCCTGATTATCTGTGGCCTGCAACACCAACCGCTGGACATGGCTCGCCGTAGCGGTCTTTTGACTCTGATTCCGCCAGAAAACCGCTATCCCGATTTGGTCAGTGGCTTGACCGCAGCTTCCGCTAGCGTCACGACTTCAGCCATATCTTGAAGCACCCCGGTAAAATGCACTAAAGAGGTCTTTTTCATGAATATTTTGAGTTTTTTCCGCCGGCCTGACTACAAATCCGAAGCCACTCAGTTTCTGGACCAGCTCAAAGCTGCCAAGCCCGAGTTAGAAGCCCAACAACGCCAGGGACGTGAGTTGTTGTGGGACAAGGCGGTAGACCGCCAAGCTTGGAACAACTACCGCACAGCCGAAGTAGCTCAAAAGCCCTATGTCTACCAAACCAGTGTGATTAGCGATTCAAAATAATCATCATTTCGGGCTATAGCCCTTTAAAGACTAGCGTGAGAAGCTACGTATTCAATAGCACTCCATGCGTGACTCCGACTCTGGAATTGTGACTTTTTCGCCTGACGGCTCTGTTCTGGCCAATCTGCCCGAGGTGGTGGACCATGTAGCCGTGGCACGGCTTTACGGCGAGCCGCTGTTTGCGATGCCGCAGGATTTGTATATCCCGCCTGATGCGCTGGAGGTCTTTCTGGAAGCCTTTGAAGGCCCGCTGGACTTGCTGCTCTACCTGATCCGCAAGCAGAACTTCAACATTCTGGACATCCCGATGGCGGGCGTCACCCGCCAGTACCTTGTGTATGTGGAAGAAATCCGCAGCCGCAACCTGGAGCTGGCCGCCGAGTACCTGCTGATGGCGGCCATGCTGATAGAGATCAAATCGCGCATGCTGCTGCCGCCCAAGAAAAAGGCCGAAGGCGAAGAAGCTGAAGACCCGCGTGCCGAGCTGGTGCGCCGCCTACTGGAGTACGAGCAGATCAAACTGGCTGCCGCGCGCCTGAATGCAATCCCCCAATACGGGCGCGACTTTCACAAAGCACAGGTGTTCATCGAGCAGTCGCTACAACCACGTTTCCCTGACGTGCACTTGGTCGATTTGCAAGAGGCCTGGGCCGATATCATGAAGCGTGCCAAGCTGGTACAGCACCACAAAATCACGCGCGAAGAACTCTCGGTGCGCGCACACATGAGCATCGTGCTGCGCCACTTGCAGGGGCGTCGCTTTGTCGAGTTTGAAAAACTATTTGACGCCAGCAAAGGCATACCGGTCTTGGTCGTGACCTTCATCGCCCTACTGGAACTGGCCAAAGAAACCCTGATTGAAATCACACAAGCCGAAGCGTTTGCGCCCATTTATGTGCGACTGGCTTATTCTTCTAATTAACAGTTTCGAAACACCTGCCCCGTGACCCCCTCCACCGTTTTCACTACGTCCGCCCATCAATTTGACGTCCTCATCGTCGGCAGCGGCCTGGCGGGCTTAAGTGCTGCACTGCACCTGGCCCCAACGCACCGTGTCGCCATCCTAACCAAACGCTCGCTCAACGACGGCTCCAGCCGCTGGGCCCAAGGCGGTATTGCCGCCGTCATGGGTGAAGGCGACACGATTGAGTCGCACCTGCAAGACACACTGGTAGCCGGTGCTGGTCTGTGCGATGTGGAAGCCACCCGCTTTGCAGTGAGCCACGCGCCTGAGACCATCCGCTGGCTGCAGGAGCTCGGTGTACCCTTTTCGCAAGAAGACGGGCACTTGCACCTGACCCGTGAAGGCGGCCACAGCGAACGCCGCATCGTGCACGTCACCGACGCCACCGGCGCTGCTGTGCAGGAAACACTGCTGTCCAAAGTGCGCCAAACGCCCAACATCACCCTGTTTGAGCACCACACGCTGGTCGATCTCATCACCCCAACCAAGCTCGGCCTAACGGGCGAAGCCCAGCGTTGCCTGGGTTTGTACGCGCTGGATGAGGCCACCGACCAGGTACTCACCTTCAGTGCGCCGCACACCATTTTGGCCACCGGCGGCGCGGGCAAGGTGTACCTCTACACCACCAACCCGGACACCGCCACCGGTGACGGCATTGCCGCCGCCTGGCGTGCGGGCTGCCGCGTAGGTAACATGGAGTTCATCCAGTTCCACCCGACCTGCCTGTACCACCCGCACGCCAAGTCCTACCTCATCAGCGAAGCCGTGCGTGGTGAAGGGGGGCGTTTATTACTTCCCGATGGCACGCGTTTCATGCCTGACCACGATGCGCGTGCCGAACTCGCACCGCGCGACGTGGTGGCACGTGCCATCGACTTCGAGATGAAAAAACATGGTCTGGACTGCGTTTATCTGGACATCTCGCACCAGCCCAAGTCCTTTTTGCTGGAACACTTCCCCAACATCTATGCACGCTGCATGGCGCTGGGCATCGACATGGCCGCACAACCCATCCCCGTCGTGCCTGCGGCCCACTACACCTGCGGCGGCGTGGTCACCGATCTGGACGGCCACACCGATCTGCCCGGCCTATTTGCAGTAGGCGAAACCACTTGCACCGGCCTGCACGGTGCCAACCGGCTGGCCAGTAACTCGCTGGTGGAGTGCATGGTGTTTGCGCGTGCGGCGACCCTGGCCATTGCGCAAGAAAAGCCGCCGTCTGCCCCACCGCTGCCCGCATGGGACGACAGTCGTGTGACAGACGCCGACGAAGCCGTGGTGATCTCGCACAACTGGGATGAGCTGCGCCGCTTCATGTGGGACTACGTCGGCATCGTACGAACCAATAAACGGTTGGACCGCGCAGCCCACCGCATAGCGCTGCTACAGGATGAAATCCAAGAGTTCTACGCCCAGTTCCATGTCTCACGTGACTTGCTGGAGCTGCGCAACCTGGTACAGGTGGCCGATCTAATCGTACGCAGCGCACAATCCCGCCATGAGAGTCGCGGTCTGCACTTCAGTCGCGATTACCCGCAAACCGACACCATTGCCGAGCCCACCATCCTGGTGCCCAAGGCTTGATCCATAAAAGACAGACAGAAAGAGAGCCCGCCATGCTGCGCACCCTACTCAAATCGAAAATCCACCGCGTCGCCGTGACCGACTGCGAGTTGCACTATGAAGGCTCATGCGCCATTGACGAAGACCTGCTAGAAGCTGCCAATCTGATAGAAAACGAACAAATCCACATCTGGAACATCAACAACGGCGAACGCTTTGTCACCTACGCCATCCGTGGCGCACGGGGAACAGGTATCATTTCAGTAAACGGTTCGGCAGCACGGAGAGCGGCAGTAGGCGACCTCATCATCATTGCGGCCTTTGCCCAGGTGCCAGAACTGCAGGTGGCAGGATTTGCACCCAAGCTGGTTTTTGTGGATGACAACAACCGCATCAAAGAACAGCGCAGCCACATCCCCGTCCAGGCGGCCCACCATCCGGTGCAGGCCGAGCACCTCGGCGGCGACAGCGCCTGAACCGATTCAAGGAAAAATCTATGAACACCCAGCAAGAACAAACCATCACCCTGCACCGCCCGCGACCTATAGCAGTAGCCAGTATCTGCACCACCGCCAAAGCAGAGCACTGGAGTGTCGATGCCATTGAAGCGCTGTTCCAACTGCCCTTCCCCGAGCTGCTGTTTCGGGCCCAAACTGTGCACCGCGAGCACTTCAATCCGACCCATGTAGAGTTCGCCACACTGCTGTCGATCAAGACAGGTGGCTGCCCAGAGGACTGCGGCTACTGCCCACAGGCCGCCCAGTACAACACCGGCGTCGAAGCCTCCAAGATGATGGCGCTGGATCAAGTGCTGTTCGCCGCCAAGCGCGCCCAAGAAGCAGGTGCCACGCGCTTTTGCATGGGCGCAGCCTGGCGCACGCCCAAAGACCGCGACATCGAGAAAGTGGCCGAGCTGGTCAGCGCCGTCAAAGGCCTCGGCTTGGAGACCTGCGCCACTTTAGGCATGCTCAATGAGGGCCATGCCGAGCAACTGCGCGACGCGGGCCTGGACTACTACAACCACAACCTGGACACCGCGCCCGATTTTTACGGCGACGTCATCACCACACGTGACTACCAAGACCGCTTGGACACACTGGCGCGCGTGCGCCATGCGGGTGTGAAGGTTTGCAGCGGCGGCATTGTCGGCATGGGCGAGAGCCACCGTCAACGTGCGGGCCTGATTGCCGAGCTGGCCAACCTGAGCCCCTACCCCGAGTCCGTGCCCATCAACAACCTGGTGCGCGTTGAAGGCA
Organism: Comamonadaceae bacterium; assembly: GCA_947374105.1. Taxonomy (GTDB): domain Bacteria; phylum Pseudomonadota; class Gammaproteobacteria; order Burkholderiales; family Burkholderiaceae_C; genus CANCDA01. The sequence goes on from CANCAO010000036.1 coordinate 5,171, forward strand.
CACCAATGGCCAATGCAGAACCGTTGGATCCGTTTGAATTCGTGCGCACCATCGCCGTGGCCCGCATCACCCTGCCCAAGGCCCGCGTGCGCCTCTCAGCCGGTCGTCAAGAAATGGGCGACGCCATTCAGGCCCTGTGCTTCTTGGCCGGGGCCAACTCCATCTTCTACGGGGACAAACTGCTGACCACGGGCAACCCCGACACCCAGGCTGATCTGGACTTACTAGACCGCCTGGGCATGCAGCGCGGCGCACCCGAAATGCTTACTTAAACTCGCCCTACCCGCCTAGGCGGGAATCCAAGATTTTTTGGAGCCCCTATGACTGTCCAAAACAACGCCAGCCCCTACGGCACCCTGCCACCCGCCAGCAGCCCGGCCACGCGCAAGCCCGTCAGCCTGCCGCGACTGCACGAGATGCATGCACGCGGCGAGAAGATCACCATGATCACCGCCTACGATGCCACCTTTGCGGCGGTGGCTGATGCAGCGGGCGTAGAGACGATTCTGGTCGGTGACTCGCTGGGCATGGTGTGCCAGGGCCTCTCAAGCACCGTGGGCGTGACGCTGGAAACCATGCGCTACCACGTCGAGAGCGTGCACCGTGGCGTGCAGCGCGTGCAGGGCACAGCCTGGATCATTGGCGACTTGCCCTACGGCAGCTACCACGAGTCCAAGGAGCAAGCCTTTCGCAGCGCCGCCGTGCTGATGCAGGCCGGGGCCCACATGGTCAAGCTGGAGGGCGGCGGCTGGACGGCCGACACCACACGCTTTCTAGTGGAGCGTGGCATCCCCGTCTGTGCACACCTGGGACTCACACCCCAATCCGTGCACGCCTTGGGCGGATACCGGGTGCAGGGCAAGACCGAAGCCTCTGCCGCGCAGCTCATGCGTGATGCAATGGCCTTGCAAGACGCCGGGGCCACCTTGCTGGTGTTGGAGATGGTGCCTGCGGCGCTGTCGGCCGAGATCACGCGCGCCCTGCCTCAATGCGCCACCATCGGCATCGGTGCGGGCGTGGACACCGCAGGCCAAGTATTGGTGTTGCACGACATGCTGGGCGTGAATCTGGGTAAAAACGCGAAATTCGTGCGCAACTTCATGGCAGGCGCTGGCAGCGTGCGTGGCGCTATGGAGGCCTATGTGCGCGCCGTAAAAGATGGCAGTTTTCCCGTTAACGCTGAACACGCTTGGTGATAAAGCACCCTCTCATCACGACCCGTTCGCGTTGAGCTTGTCGAAACGCACTGTCCCACTATGAAGATCATCCACACCCTGCCTGAGCTGCGAACCCACTTGGCCCAGTTCAAACACCCCGCACTCGTGCCCACCATGGGCAATCTGCACGATGGTCATCTGGCGCTGATACGTCAAGCCAAACCCCTAGGTGATGTAACTATCGCCAGCATTTTCGTCAACCGCTTGCAGTTCGCCCCGCACGAAGACTTCGACACCTACCCGCGCACGCTAGATGCCGACTGCGCCAAGCTCGAATCCGCTGGTTGCAATGTGGTGTTTGCCCCGAGCGAAAAGGAGTTCTACCCCGAACCCCAAACCTTCAAAGTCCAGCCCCCACCCGAGCTGGCCGACATTCTGGAAGGCCACTTTCGCCCCGGCTTCTTCACCGGCGTGTGCACCGTAGTGCTCAAGCTCTTCAACGCCGTGTTCTCCGAAGCGCAAGGCCGCCGCGTGGCCGTCTTCGGCAAGAAAGACTACCAGCAGCAAATGGTCATCCGCCGCATGGTGCAGCAATTAGCCCTGCCCATTGACATCGTGACCGGCGACACCCTGCGCGCCCCCGATGGCCTGGCGCTGTCCTCACGCAATGGTTACCTGAGCGCGGATGAACGTGCAGAAGCGGTACAGATCTCACTAGCGCTCAAAGCCATGGCCAAGGCCTTGCGCAAAGGTGAAAAAGACATCGCTGCACTGGAAGCCCGCGCCCTGCAAACCCTGGCGGATCGCGGCTGGCAACCCGACTACCTCACCGTGCGCCGTCGCCATGACTTGCATCCCCCACAGGCGGAAGATTTGGGTACAGACGACTTGGTGGTGCTGGGCGCGGCACGCCTGGGCAAGACACGCTTAATCGACAATCTGGAAGTGTGAGCGTTGAAGCATCACTACCCTAGCCTGCGACAGAGGCAGTATTCAGTCCGCCTTAAACCCCGTAGCAGTCACCGCCTTGCCCCAAGACACCGTATCCGCCGCAATAATGCGCACAAACTCTTCGCGGCTGGTGCCGGTGGCACGGAAACCGGCATCTTCCAGCTTCGTTTTACCTTCAGGTGATTTCACGATTTTTTGAATGTCGGCACTCAGCTTGGCCAAAATATCGGCGGGCACTTTGGCCGGAGCCACTACGCCGAACCAAGATGAAAACTCCAGATTACTGTAGCCCTGTTCTTTGATGGTGGGCACATCAGGCAAGGCGCTCGTGCGCGTGGCGCCGGTGCTGCCTAGGGCGAACAACTTGCCCGCCTTCACGTTGGGGGCGGCCAGGCCGACGCTGGCAAAGACGCCTTGCACGTCGCCGCTGAAGAGGCCGCCCAACGCATCGGCCGTGGTTTTGTAGTGGATGGGTTCGGGCTTGAGTTTGATCGCGTCACCAAACATGAAGGCCCCAAAGTGGCCCGGTGTTCCCGCGCCAAAGGTGGCCATGAACAAGCCTTTTTGCTGCTGCGTCCAAGTCACAAATTCTTTGACATTCTTGGCGGGTACTTTCTGGGGATTGACCAGCAACACAAAGTCGGCACTGACGACCTGGCTGACAGGCTCGAAATCTTTCACCGGGTCATAGGGCAGCTTGTTGTAGGTGCTGGGCGCGATGCTCAGTTGCCCGGTCTCGCCCAGCATCAGGGTGTAGCCATCGGGCGCTGCACGGGCGGCTTCGCTGGCCGCAATCAAGCCACCTGCACCGGGTTTGTTGTCCACGATCACGCCCACATTGCCCCAGCTCTCCGAGAGCTTTTGGGCCAGGATGCGCGCCACGATGTCGGGCCCGGTACCAGCGGGGAAGCCGACGATCAAACGCACCGGACGCACCGGGTAATTGGACTGGGCTTGCACGCCACCAGCCCAGGCACACATGGTCAAGCCGACGCCCATCGACAAGGCGCGGCGGGACAACAAGGCGGTGCTTGATGCTACGGTTTTTTTCATGATCGAGGTCTCCTGGGTGAGTGGTTGCGTTTGAAATTTTGATGCGGATTGCAAGGCTCAAGCCACTTCATAAAAGCGCATCACGACTTGGTCTGGCAGCCTTGCGCCCGTGCCAATGAAAAGACGCTCGCTGATCCAAGCCAGGGCAGGCGATGCGGTTTCAAAACTGGGACTACAGCGAAAATACACCGAGGCGGGATCCACCAATTCACCGCGAACCAATCTGGCCATCACCTCAGGCGCGGCGGTGCGCACGGCGCGGTTTTGCACGTAAATCAAGTCGCCTCCATCGGCCTCCACCACATAGCGCGCATCCAGCTCGGCCATGCGTTCATTGACGATCAATTGAAAGTCGGCACCACCGGGCAAAACCCGGCCCGTCCAACCATGGCCTTGCACCGTGCCGCCCACAATTGGGATCAGGCGGCGCATACCGTGCAGGGTCAGGCCCACCTCTTGGGGTTTGTCCACTTTCACCGATAGGTCGGCAAAAAAATTGAGCTGGGGCACAGTCAAATGAAGCATGGCAGTTATGGCGAAGCAATCCGTCAGGGGCGACGCACCAGCACCTCAAGTTGCGGCCGATCTCCCGTGGCTTTGCCGGTGATGGGCGGCTTGGGCAGGCGGGCTTCTCCGGGTTCAATCACAAAGTGATGATCGAGCGAGTACCACGGGCCGGTGACGTCTGCATCGGGTGCGGCCTCCCCCTGATGCAAGACATACTGGCCAATCAAGGCCTGCGTAACACCAAACTGCACATCGGTGTCGAGGTGAGGGTCGTCGCTGGAATAGACCTGCGAGAACTGGGTCTTGAAACCCGGCTGGTAAATCATGAAGTGAATGTGCGCGGGCCGCATATTGTGGCGACCCTGCGCACGCAATAGCGCACCTACCGGGCCACTCAGCGGGAGCGGGTAACCGGCGGGCTTGATGCTGCGAAAGGCAATGTGACCTTGCGCGTCGGTGGTGAATTGACCGCGCAGGTTCATGTCAGACTGGGCTGGATCTTGGTTCTCATAAAACCCTTCACTGCTGGCGTGCCAGATATCAACCTTGGCCCCCACCACGGGATGACCGGCCTTGTCTCGTACCCAGGCTTTGACGAAGATGGGGGTCTCGTTGTGGTGAGTGAGCGCGATGTTGGCCCCATTGGCATAAGCGGGTGAGTCCATGCGCCAGAACGGCCCCATCAGATTGGCCGTGGTTTCAGTCTGGCCTTGATCGCCGTTGTTCAGCAAACAAACCAGCGCCGACAAGCCGACGGAGCCACACGCCAATACCACCTCGTTGTGAGATTCGGTGGTGAGTTGCCCCAGCTTGGCGATGAGACCGCAGGCTTGATGAAATTCAACCTCACTGAGCTTGGCTTCACGCGCAAAGTCGTGTAGGTGGCGAA
>CANCAO010000037.1 GCA_947374105.1 Comamonadaceae bacterium
GTCATGATCAGCCCCCCCCCCCAAGCGTTCGACAAGACGTCTGAGAGTGAAGGAAAAGCCCTGCGCGATGCATTGCATGAGCCAAGGCTGCGTCAAGAAAAGTTGGAAGCGTTGGAATCTCAAAGTGAGCAACTGCAACGTTCACAGAATGAACTCGGTGCTTTACAAGCACGCTATCTACATCTCTATAACATCGCGCCCGTAGGCTACTGGAGCATTAACGGGGCAGGACTGGTCGTGCACGCCAACCTCACTGTTGCTGCGCTACTTGGCCTGGGGCGATCCGAGCTTGTCCAGCAACCGATCACCAACTTCATACTCCCGGAAGATCAGAACATCTTTTTCTTGCTGCGCAAGAAAGTCATTGAAACCGGCAAACCACAGTTCTGCGAATTGCGGTTCGTCAATAAAGGGGGCACCCCATTCTGGGCGCATATGGACGCCACTGCCTTGCCAAAGCAAGACAGCACGCCTACCTTGGAAATTGTGCTGACCGATATCACCCAACGCAAACTAGCCGATCTTGCGCTACGCGACACCAATGCTTACGTTGAAGCACTGATCAAATTCTCCAATGGGCCAATCGTCATATGGGATTCGCAATTGCGCATTACCCGGTTCAATCACGCCTTTGAATTGTTGAGCGGACGCACTGAAGCAGAGGTTCTCGGGCAATCATTGGAGTTGTTAGTTCCAACGGATCATCTCGAAAAAACCAGGGCGTTGATTCAGCAGACATTGACCGGGGAACTATGGAACAAGGTCGAAATTGATATTCAACACCGAGACCAATCAATACGAAAATTTGAATGGGATTCGGCCTGCCTGACTGCACAGGACACTTCAACGATTCAATCCATCATGGCTCAGGGGCAGGACGTCACAGACAAGAAAAATGCAGAGGAAGACGTCAATCGCCAGGTCATCAAACTTCACAACTCATTCTTGGGAACCGTGGAGTTGGCCAGCAACATGAGTACCATCCGCGACCCTTACACCGCAGAGCACGCACGGCGCGTCAGCCATATTGCGGTGGCCATCAGCGTTGACCTTGGATTCACTGCCCACCAGCAAGAAGGGTTACGCATTGCGGGCTATCTGCACGACATCGGGAAAATCAGCGTTCCTTCCGATATCTTGGCCAAACCAGGCAAGATTACTCAAGTTGAATATCTGCTGCTTCAGGGGCATGCTCAAGTAGGCTATGAATTGCTGAAAAACGTTCCCTTCCCATGGGAGGCGGTCGCCCAAGTTGCCCTACAGCACCATGAACGCATGGACGGCAGCGGCTACCCACAAGGCCTAAAAGGCGAGGCAATCACTTTAAATGCCCGCATCATTGCCGTGGCTGATGTGGTGGAGGCCATGTCATCACACCGGCCCTATCGTCCGGCATTAGGGATTGACGCAGCGTTGGCGGAAATCGAGCGTGGGCGCGGAACGCAATTTGACGCCGATGTGGTCGATGCTTGTTTGCGATTGTTTCGGGATAAAGGCTACGTGATTCCGTCCGGTTCTAGCTGACGGCGTAGCGTTAGTGGTCAGCCCGGAGGGACTCGAACCCCCTACCCATGTCTTAGAAGGACATTGCTCTATCCGGATGAGCTACGGGCTGAGACTGAGTGAAATGTGATGGTCGGGGCGAAAGGATTCGAACCTTCGACCCTCTGGTCCCAAACCAGATGCGCTACCAGGCTGCGCTACGCCCCGACTGCGTGTATTCTAACCGGTTTGACTCAGCCTCCTGACCACTGTTGGCAGTGATTTCCAAACATCAATGTCCTTCCCCACTCATCCCCTGCACTGGCTTGAACCGGGGCAAGACTTCCCCCCGCTGACGCAGGCATGGCGCGCCGACTCAGAAGCCCCAGGGCTTCTGGCGATGGGGAATCACCTTGACACGGCGACGCTTTGCAAAGCCTATGGTGGCGGCATTTTTCCTTGGTTCAGTGAGGGGCAACCAGTGCTGTGGTGGAGTCCTGATCCGCGCATGGTGCTCGATGTTGCTGAGTTTCGATTACATCGATCACTGAAGAAAAAATTGCAAGCGTTCCACGCATCTAACCAATGCGAAATCAAAATAGACACGGCCTTCCCTCAAGTGATACAGGCCTGTGCCAGCAGCCCGCGAGAAGGCCAGGCTGGCACATGGATCGTGCCCCAAATGGTGCGGGCCTACCAGGCGCTGCACCAAGCGGGTTTTGCGCACAGCGTCGAGACCTGGATCAACGGTGAGTTGGTGGGCGGGCTTTATTGCGTGGCGCTGGGCAAAAGCGTGTTTGGCGAGTCCATGTTCACACGGGTGCCTGACGCCTCCAAAATTGCGCTCGCAGCCTTGGTTTGCTTTTGTCAGCACCACGGGATCCAGCGCATTGACTGCCAGCAAAACACCCGGCATCTGGCCTCATTGGGTGCTCACGAAGTGGCACGGTCTGATTTTGTGAAAGGCATTGAGCACGACCAACACAAATCAGCACCCCCATGGCATTTCGACCCTCTATACTGGCGTGAACTCATCCCCGAACCATCGGAATCCACGTGACGCATCTCAAGGACCTGCCCCTTCAGAGCTTGCAGTTTTACTCCACGGCCCCCTACCCGTGCAGTTACCTGGCTGACAGACAAGCACGCTCACAAGTCGCAACACCCAGTCACTTGATCAACAACGCGACCTACTCAGAATTGGTCGCCAAGGGGTTTCGTCGAAGCGGCATGTTCACCTATCGGCCCAATTGCGACAGTTGCCAAGCCTGCACACCGTTGCGGGTGGTGGTCAGCCAATTCAGGCCCGATCGCAGCCAACGCAGAGCCCATCAACGCCATCAAACATTGCTGGCACGAATTACAAAATTATGTTTTGTGTCCGAACACTACCAACTTTATCTGCGCTACCAAAATGATCGCCATGCGGGCGGCGGCATGGACCAGGACAGCATCGACCAGTACAACCAGTTTCTGCTTCAAAGCAGAGTGAATTCCCGGCTCATCGAATTCCGAGAACCGCTGGCGGACGGGACACCGGGTGCCCTAAAGATGGTCTCCATTCTTGACGTGTTGGACGACGGCCTCTCAGCGGTGTACACCTTTTACGAGCCCGACCCCACGGCCAGTTTTGGCACCTACGGCATCCTTTGGCAGATCGAGCAGGCCAAGCTGATCGGGCTTGACCATGTTTACCTGGGCTACTGGATTGAAGACAGCCCCAAAATGAACTACAAGGCCAAGTTTGGTGCCCACGAAGTTTTCGTCAATGGGGCTTGGGTGACTTCACCCTGAGGTGCTACAAAAATAATAGCTTCTTGTGCATATTTACAAAGGTCTACAGGCATAAATCTCATAAATTTCTCAAATTTCAGGCTAGCTCACCTCGTACAAACAAATCGGCCGCCTCAGAGACCGAGCGCAAATGATCGTGGTCAAAAAATGCTTTTACCGGCAAGTCGGCCAGCACGCGCCCACCCTCCAGATACACCACGCGGCTCGCCAGACGCTTGACCTGGCCCAGATTATGACTGGCAAAAATCAGCGTCATGGGTTGGGATGACGCTGCGCTGGGGGTGGGGCTTTGTGTGAATTCCGCAATAAGTTGCTCAACCTCGCGCTTGGCGTGCGGATCCAGGCTGGCCGTGGGCTCATCCAGCAGCAGCACGTTAGGCTTCAAGGCCCAAGCCCGGGCCAGCGCCAAGCGCTGTTGCTGCCCGCCCGACAGGGTTTTGGCCTGGCGTTCAGCCAATGGACTCAGGCCAACGCGGGCCAGTGCGTCCAAAGCCACGGCCTGTGCCTCAGACCAACGCACACCGCGCAGCCACAGACCCAGCGCAACATTGTTCTGAGCTGATGTACGCAGCATGAAGGGTTGCTGAAACAACATGGCCTGTGTGGCTTGGGGCTCGCACTGACGATGGCCCGCAGTGGCTGATACCAAACCGTGCAATAGCCTGAGCAAGGTGCTTTTTCCACTGCCGTTAGCCCCCACCAAAGCCACCGATTCACCCGCAGAGATGGACAGATTCACGCCCGACAGTGCCCGCACCTTGCGGTAGTGCACCTCAGCATTTGACAGCTCAAACAACACGCTCATGGGAGTTGCCCTGCACGGGTGGTTAGGGGCAGTGCAGCACCATCTTGGCACTCGCGCCAGTGGCGCACAGTGGCAATCAGGGCATTGAGTACAAGCACCACGCCCAGCAAGATCAGTCCCAGTGCCAGCGCCAAGGGTAAGTCGCCCTTGCTGGTCTCCAGCGCGATGGCTGTGGTCATTACGCGGGTAAAGCCGTCAATATTGCCGCCAACAATCATCACCGCGCCCACTTCTGAAATGGCGCGGCCAAAGGAGGCAATCAGCACCGTGAGTAAAGCATAGCGCTCGTCCCAAGCAAGCAGCAGGCTGCGCATCAAGGGGCGGGCGCCAAGCGAGCGCAGTTGCTCGCCATGCGCATTGTCTGCATCCTCCACAGCCTGACGGGTCAGCGCGGTGACAACCGGCAACACCAGCAACGCCTGCGCCAAAACCATGGCCTTGAAGCTGAACAGCCAGCCCAAAGAACCCAGCGGGCCCGAGCGCGACAAGAGCAGGTACACCAGCAAGCCCACCACGACTGAGGGCAAAGCCAGCAGCGTGTTCAGGCCCGTGAGCACGGCCTCGCGCCCGGTAAAGCGCGCTACGCCCAGCCAAGCCCCTAGCACCAGACCCAAGCCGCAAGCCAACAGGCAGGCCGTGGCGCTAACGGCCAGCGAGCGACCCACGATGGCCAGCAGAGCCGGATCGAGATTGATCATGAGTTGCAGCGCGGTGACCGCGCTTGAGGAGAGCGTGGACATGGCGCAGGTTTCAGTGAGCCTGATCCCAGTTGGCGCCTACGCCCACTTCTGCCAGCAAGGGCACTTTGAGGTTAGCCACACCGGCCATCAGGCGTGGCACCTCGTGGCGCACCCAATCCACTTCGGCTTCGGGCACTTCAAACACCAGTTCGTCATGCACTTGCATGATCATCTTGATACCACGATGTTCAGCGTCCAGCACCTGCTGCACCTTGACCATGCTGAGCTTGATGAGATCGGCCGCTGTGCCTTGCATGGGCGCGTTGATAGCAGCGCGCTCAGCCCCGGCGCGGCGTTGGCCGTTGGGTGAGTTGATCTCGGGCAGGTAGAGGCGGCGGCCAAACACGGTTTCCACATAGCCCTGCTCTTTGGCCAAGCGGCGCGTGTCGTCCATGTAGTGGCGCACGCCGGGGTAGCGGTCAAAGTAGCGGGCGATATAGTTCTTCGCCGCCGTGTTGTCGATACTTAATGCACGCGCCAAACCATAGGCGCTCATGCCGTAGATCAAGCCGAAATTGATGACCTTGGCGTAGCGGCGCTGCTCGCTGCTGACCTCGGCGGTGGTGATACCAAATATTTCTGCGGCGGTGGCGCGGTGCACGTCCATGCCATCATGAAACGCCAGCAACAACGCAGCGTCGCCACTGATGTGGGCCATGATGCGCAGCTCGATTTGCGAATAGTCGGCACTGGCAATCAAACAGCCCGGCGGGGCTACAAAGGCCTCGCGCACGCGGCGCCCCTCGGGCGTGCGGATAGGGATATTTTGTAGATTAGGGTCGTTGCTGGACAAGCGCCCAGTCACGGCTACCGCCTGCGCGTAATGGGTGTGCACGCGGCCCGTGCGCGGGTGAGCCAGTTGCGCGAGTTTGTCGGTGTAGGTGCCCTTGAGCTTGGCCAGGCCGCGGTGTTCCAGAATTTTGGCGGGTAGAGGGAAATCTTCGGCCAATTTCTCCAGCACTTCTTCGTCGGTGCTGGGTGCGCCGGTGGCGGTTTTCTTCACGATGGGCAGGCCCAGCTTGGTGAAAAAAATCTCGCCAATCTGCTTGGGGCTGCTCAGGTTGAAGGGTTGGCCCGCCAGCTCATGCGCCTCTGTTTCCAATTGCAAAATGCGCTGGCCCAACTGGTGGCTTTGCGTGGCCAGCGTGGGGGCGTCAATCAGCACGCCGTTGCGTTCGATGCGGTACAGGGCCTCGCTGCTGGCGATTTCCAACTCATAGATAAAACGCAGCTTGTCGTTGTTCTCAAGTTGTGGCCATAGGGCCAAGTGAACATCTAGCGTCTGGTCGGAGTCTTCACACGAGTATTCAGCGGCTTTGGAGATATCGACCTGGCTGAATGAAATCTGGTTCACGCCCTTGCCGCACAGGTCTTCATAGCTGATGCCGCTGCGCCCTAAATGGCGCTCGGCCAGGCTGGATAGGCCGTGGGGCTTATGAACCTCCAGCACGTAGCTTTGCAACATGGTGTCGTGCGCGTAGCCCTGCACCTCCACACCATGGTTGGCGAACACATGGCGGTCGTATTTGACGTGCTGGCCCAGCTTTTTGTGCGCCGGGTTTTCCAGCCAGGGCTTCAGAAGTGTCAGCACCTCATCACGCGGCAACTGCACCGGGGCATCGGGGTAGTCGTGCGTGAGCGGAATGTAGGCGGCCTCCCCCGGCGTGACGCTGAAGGACAGGCCAACAATCTCGGCGCGCATCTCGTCGAGCGAAGTGGTCTCGGTGTCCACGGCCACCAGTTCAGCGGCTTCGATGCGTGCCAGCCAGGTGTTAAAGGCGTCCCAAGTGAGGACAGTGTCATAGGCGACGGTGCTCACGGGCGAGGAAGTGGGGATGACGGGGGCATCGACCACGACAGGTGATTCGGGTTCGTCGAACAGGCCGGGTTCGCGTTGAGCCGCTGCCCGTTCGGGCTTGTTGCCGCCACCACGTCCGCGCTCACCATCACTCCGCTCGCCCTGAGCTGGTCGAAGGGCTTCGACAGGCTCAACCCGAACGGCGTTGGAGGGGCTGTCCCCCAACGACCTAGCCAAGCCCTTGAAGCCGTATTTTTCGTAAAAAGTTTTTAACGCTGCTGTCTCGGGCGCGCCCGTGCTGAGTGAGAGTAGTGAAGGCAGTTCCGGCACCCAGGCGTTTAGATCACAGTCGGTTTTGATCGTCACTAGATTGCGGCCCGTGGGCAGCCAGTCCAGTGCAGCGCGCAGATTCTCACCCACCACGCCCTTAATCTGGCTCGCGTTGGCCACCAAGGAGTCTAGCGAGCCGTACTCCTGTAACCACTTGACTGCCGTCTTAGGGCCCACTTTGGCCACACCGGGCACGTTGTCCACAGTGTCACCCACCAGCGTTTGGTAGTCGATCATGCGCTCGGGCGGTACGCCGAATTCAGCCGTCACACCGGCTACATCACGCCGTTTGCCGTTCATGGTGTCAATGATGGTGATGTGCGAGTTGACCAATTGCGCCAAGTCTTTGTCACCACTGCTCACGATCACATCAATACCCTGGCGTGCAGCAATCACGGCCAGCGTGCCGATGACGTCGTCGGCTTCCACGCCGGGCACGTCCAGCACAGGCCAGCCCAGCAGACGAACCACCTCATGAATCGGCTCAATCTGCGCACGCAGGTCGTCTGGCATGGGGCTGCGGTGCTGCTTGTACTCGGGATAAATATCGTCGCGAAAGGTGGGGCCTTTAGCGTCAAACACGCAGGCCAAATAGTCGGCGGGAAAGTCCTTACGCAGGCTTTGCAGCATATTGATGATGATGCGAATAGCGCCCGTCTTTTGTACCGTACCATCGGGCAAGGTGACCGACATGGCGTCGCCACCCGCAAAAAAGGCGCGGTAAAGGTAACTGGAGCCGTCCACCAGCAGCAGAGTTTTGGGTGGGGTCACGCTTGTAGTTAACGGTATGGAGGCGGGGCTTGGGGTATCACTCATGCGCGCATTGTGCCTGTGTTGCGCCTGCCCAGAAGCGCACCGATGGTTCTACAATGCATCCATGCGTGTTGCTCACTTCCTCCCCCCCCTTCTAGCCCTCGCCCTGTGCGGTCAAGGCTTCACATGGGCTCAGACCCCAAGCCCTGCGGATAAGTCCGAGCAGACCATTGAGCGCATTCACCATGAAGACAAGGGTTCGCGTATTGACGAGCTGCGCGTGGGCGGCGAAACCAAAAGCATCACGGTGAGCCCCAAGGGCAATATGCCACCCTATGAAGTCAAGGCCGAAGGCGGCAACCGCAGCCCCACAGCCAACAATCGGGATGGCAGCACCAACGGCTCTGGCGGCAGCAGTGGTTGGAAGGTTTTGGGCTTTTAATTCATGGCGGTTTACACAGAAGTCTCATTCGATGAGGCCAGCGTCCTTTTGCATACCCTGAACCTGGGTTCACTGCAAAACATGCAAGGTTGCTCGGGTGGCATAGAAAATACCAACTACTTCGTCACCACCGACAAGGGTGCGTATGTGCTGACTGTGTTCGAGCGCCTGAGCTTCGAGCAGTTGCCGTTCTACCTGCACTTTATGAAGCATCTGGCGCTACGCGACATCCCCGCGCCTGACCCGGCGGCTGATCGGGATGGTGACATTCTGCACACACTCAAAGGCAAACCCGCCGCCGTGGTTAATCGCCTGCGCGGCAAAAGCGAACTTGCACCCACATCGGCCCACTGCGCGGCCGTGGGCGACATGCTGGCCCGAATGCACGTGACCGCACGTGACTTTGACCGCAGCCAGCCCAATTTACGTGGCTTAAGCTGGTGGAACGAGACGGTGCCCGTGGTGTTGCCCTACCTTGATCCAGACCAGGCGGCGCTGATTCGCACTGAGTTGGCTTATCAAAACCATGTGGCTGCTTCATCAGCCTACACTGCGCTGCCACGCGGCCCCATCCATGCCGACTTGTTTCGTGACAACGTGATGTTTGACCTTGAACCCGGAGCCCAAGGCCAGCCCGTTCTCACCGGCTTTTTTGACTTTTATTTCGCAGGCGTGGACACTTGGCTGTTCGATCTGGCGGTGTGCTTGAACGATTGGTGCATTGACTTGGGCAACGGCGCAATGGATGCTGACCGTACCCGCAGCTTCTTGACGGCCTACACGGCGGTGCGCGCCCTGACTTCAACCGAACGCGAACTGCTGCCCGCTCTGCTTCGCGCTGGTGCCTTGCGCTTTTGGATCTCTCGCCTGTGGGATATGCACCTGCCGCGCGAGGCAACGGTGTTGCAGGCACACGATCCGGCCCATTTCGAGCGGATCTTGCGCCAGCGTATTGCCCATCCGATTCAGTTGACGACACACTTGAGCCATGATGCCTTCAATTGACACCCCACTCCCCGCCATGCGACTGAATATTGTCCCGGCTCGCACGGGCATGCTATGGGTCAAGCAAGGATTGCGAACATTCTTCAAGCAGCCATTGGCCCTGTCGGGTCTGTTCTTGATGTTCATCATCACCGTGTCGCTAGGCAGCCTGATCCCCTACTTGGGCAACATCTTGGCGCTGGCTGTTTTACCAGCGGCCACGCTCGGGCTGATGGCTGCCACGCGTGAAGCGGAACAGGGCAAATTCCCCATGCCTCTCATTCTGATCAGCGCATTTCGCGGGAGTAAACAACAGTCACGTGCCATGTGGGTTTTAGGTGTTATCTACGCGCTGGGTTTTTTGACTGTGCTGGGCATTTCGGCCCTGCTCGATGGGGGTCAGTTCGCCCGGCTTTATTTAGTCGGTGGCAACCTGTCACCCGAAATGATTCAGTCTGCCGAGTTTCAATTGGCCCTCTATGCGGCTATGACCGTGTACTTACCCCTGTCGCTGTTGTTCTGGCATGCCCCGGCTTTGGTCCACTGGCACGG
>CANCAO010000038.1 GCA_947374105.1 Comamonadaceae bacterium
AAAGAAGCCGGCGCTGAAAAAATCATCGTCACGGGTTTGGCCAACCCGACCGACGCGCGTCGGCTGGCCATGGCCAAACACTTGGGTGCGCACCACACGGTGGCGATTGGCGAACAAGACCTGCTGGAAACCGTGGCCGATCTCACCAACGGTCAGATGGCCGACCTGGTGATCGACTGCGCCTCGGGCGGCCCCGGCTCGGTCATCAGCGCGATGCAGTTGGCGCGCAAGCGTGGGCGCGTCATTCTGGGCGGCATCAAACGCAAAAAAGTACCCGAGTTTGACAGCGACATGATCATCGCCCGCTTCCTCACCGTCAAAGGCATGCGTGGCCACAGTTTTGAATCGGTCGAGTTGGCCCTGCAATTGATCGCAGGCAACCGCCACAACGTGCGCGACATGAGCACACACAGCTTTGGCCTGGATCAAACCGAGTACGCCTTGCGCTCGCTGGTGGGAGAAGGGGCCGAAGATGTGGTGCACATGACGATTGACCCTTGGCGCTGAACTCTTTCAGGCGAAGGTTTGTAAGGGATCAACTCGGCGCCGCACTCAGCTCCGCGGCTGTCCTCCATGGCGACCTAGGGTCGCCTATTCCCCCTTGATGCCGCTGCGCTGAGCGCACCACCGAGCTGATCCGATGGGCGTGCTTGGTATTCAACCGCTGCACACCCACCCTGTTAGCTGCCAGGACGCTTGGAGTAAGTGGCGTAGCGAAATCAAGGAGGAGCCCGAAGGCCGGGGGACATTCGCGTAGCTACTTACCCCAAGCGTCCGGGCGTACAAAAGCTACTCAGTGTCGTGAACTGGGCCGCACTCAGGGGCAAAGCCACAATCAACGTCAAACCACATTGAACCTCGGCGTCTGAAGGCAACGTGTCCGCCGTGACTTCGGCTTGTGTCTCAAAGGGTGCGAGTTGCACCAGCCACGGCCCTTGCTCGGTCAGTACCCGGCCTTTGAGGCGCAGCAGTGCGGGGCCTAAGCTGGCTTGCAGCGTTTGAATTTGCTTCAACAAGGTTGGGCCATTCACCTCATTGGGCAAGGGCCACCAGTGCGTTTGGGCTGAATGATGGTGATCATGCGCGTGTGCGTGATCCTGCGTTGACCCATGCTCATGCGCGTGATGCGACACAGGGGCCGACAACCCCGCTCCCTCTTGCAAACAGCTCAGCATCTGCGCTGCCGACAAACTGGCTTGCGCTGAGGTGGCCATGACGACTTGCGCCCCTTGGTGTTCAAGTTGATGCGACAAGCGTTGCTTCAACCGACTCAAGACCGCGTCGTCCAACAAATCCGTCTTGGTCAGCACCAACACATCCGCCCCACTCAGTTGCGCACGCGCCTCGGCGTGTTGACCCAAGACGGCATCGGCGGTCGCGGCACTCAGGCAGGTGATGACCCCCGCCAGCCGATAGCGTTCGCGCAGCAAATCACTGCCGTGCAGGGCCTGCACCACCGGGGCCGGTTCGGCCAAGCCGGTGGTCTCAATCACCAAACTGGGGAAACGCGGAATGCGTCGGTGCAGTCTTGCCCAAAACAAATCTTCCATCGCCTCGGCCAAGCCCGGCAAACCGGTGCAACAAATGCAGGCGTTGGCCACCAGGGCTGAGGACTCGCTGGCCACGCTCAGCAACTGGTTGTCCAAGCCCACCTCGCCCAACTCATTGATGATGAGCGCGGCCTCTTTCAGCTCAGACTGCGCGAGCCAGGCTTTGAGCAGACTGGTCTTGCCGCTGCCTAGGTAGCCGGTGAGCAGATACACTGGAATGCGGAGATCAGTAACAGGCGGCGGGACAGTGGGGTTCATACGCAGTGGGCTGGCGCAATGGGCCAAGGCAGTGAAGGAATATTCGCATGGAACGTATCACCATTTCAATTGAGCCAGAGCTGGCCGAAGTGCTTGACCAATTGACCGAGAAAAACGGCTACAGCTCTCGCTCAGAAGCGCTGCGCGACTTGATTCGCGGCTGGCACTCGCAAGAAGCTTTGCGCCATGAGGAGAGTGAGCATTGTATTGCCCACATTGGCTATGTATACAAGCACCATGATCGCACCATGGCCGAGCGCATTGCCAACATCGCCCACGAGCACCACCACCTGACGGTATCGAGCATGCACCTGCACCTGGACCATGACAATTGCCTGGAGGTGGCTTTTTTGCGCGGCTTGACCCAAGAGGTGCGCCAGTATGCCAACCGCATCGTCGCGCTGACGGGCGTACGCCACGGCTCAGTCCACATCATTCCCGTGACGCTGGACAACGGCGGCAAACGCCATAGCCATGGCGACGGCACACACCACGTGCATCTGCAACCGACCAGTTAAATCTTGATGATTAAGCGCTGGCGCTTAAGACCTTGCCGGGTGTTGCGCTGAGGGCTTTTACGCTGCTGCGGCTTTGAAAGTGCCAACGGCTGAAGGCATACACCCCCAGCAGGGTGAGCGTGATACCTGCACCCACCCATAGGCCATAGGCTTCCCAGGCGGCCTCCAGCGGGGCAAAGTACGCTTTGCTGTGGCTCACCCCCACCACTGCCAAAGCGAGGCCTGCTATCACCCCGCTCATGACCCGCCCGACTTGCTGCGCAACGTGCTCACTACGGCGCACCAGCCAGTGCATGAGCAAGCCGTTCCCCGTATCGGCCAGCATCATGCCCAGACCAAAGCAGCCTGCCAGTAAAAACACCATGCCAAATCCACCGAGCTCGTGACCTTTGGCAGCCATCAAACCGGCCTGCGCCAAAGAGTCCAGTGAAATCGCAAAGGCAAAGCCCACACCCACGGGGTGGGCCAGCGGCCCCATAACGCGCAAGACCAGCGCTGCAAATGAGCCCATCGCTGGGCCATGGGAATGCGTGTGGGCATGAGCCCCAACACAGTGCCGCAGATTGACCACGGCCAGCCAGAGCAAAAACGCGCTCGACACCCACAAGCCAATCTCCTCAAGCCATGCGGGCAATTGCACACCTTGCCAGTAAAAAACGGAGGTAGCCAACAAAATCGTCAGGCTATGACCACAGGCAAATTGAAACCCTGTCATGCGCGCAGCCCAGTAAGCATGCGCGCGAAAACGCATACGCGTCAGCCCATCAATCGCCGCGATATGGTCCGGGTCCATGCCATGTCGCACGCCCAGCGCCAGCAGCAGACCCAAAGTGGCCCAGAGGGAGGATGAAGTGAAATCCATGGTGTGATGATTTTAGTTTTCATCACACCTGTGGAAAATTCGGGTTAACCCGCTGTTCTCGCCCCTGCGGCATTCGACCTTATGGTCTTGTTATGGGCCATTGCCCTGCCTGGCAGCGGGTGCTCATGATTTAGGCGTCGGCTTAACCTCCACAAAAGACTTCACCTGCGACACACCCTCTGTATCGTTGAAAATGGCCAGCACGGTTTTGAGTTCCATTTGGCTTTGGGCTCGACCAATCAGGTAAGTGATGTTGCGCACCGAACGCCAGCGGTAGTTGACGGATGTCACGTCGGCGTGCGCGATGAGTTTGGCCGAGATTTTTGTTTCAATCCAGAGGTCTCCAACCACTCGGTTTAAGCCCTCTTTGGGCGCTTCATCTGGGTACAGACTAGCGCTCAATCGTCTCGTCTGCTCGGCCTTGGATACAACTTGAATTTCGTCGTGGATTTTTTTGATGCGCTTGTCTGCATGCGCGAGTTTGATCAGCTCCTGTTTGGTTTTAGGGTCAGAGACCGTCCCCGTGAGCAAGACGCGCAGCTCCCAAACATCGGCATTCACATCCAGCAAGAGCTTGTTATCCCGATCTGACAAGACCGACAGAAAGTTGACCCCAATTTGCGTGTCAGTAATCTGGTCATCGGTTTGACGATCTTCCCGAAGTTTCTTGGCGGTCGCAAGCACGAGGGCAGTGCAACCTGTGGTGCCCAAGGCGATACACAACATCAAACCGACAAGGGCAAGCCTTGATCTGCATAAAAATAATTTCATGCTGCACCATAGCCAGTGCAGCGCCGCTCATACGCAAGTGAACGTGAGCGTTGTCAGGACTTGTGTGCTGGAAATAACCATCACACCCTGAAGAACAGTTTCAAGCCGTATCGTTCAGAAACAAGGTTTGCAAGTCACTCAAAAAATCGAAGCCACGCTCGGTCGGCCAGACGCGCTGAAAGTCGCGCGCTATCAGGCCTTTGGCTTCAGCCTCTTGCAACCCGGCCTGGATGGCGGTAATGGCCAAGCCGGTGCGCTCTGAAAACTCGGCCAACGAAAAACCCTGACGCAGACGCAGCGCGTTGAGCATGAACTCAAACGGCAGATCTGCGCGGCCGACCTCGGTTTCTTGCGCCATGGCTTGCCCCAGAACGGCTTTTTCCATGTAGAGCCGGGGGTCGCGCAAGCGCACCTGGCGCACGATGCGGTGCGCAAAGCTGAGCTTGCTGTGCGCCCCGGCCCCAATGCCCAGGTAGTCGCCAAACTGCCAGTAGTTGAGGTTGTGACGGCTGTGGTGGCCGGTGCGTGCGTAGGCCGACACCTCGTAGCGATCCAGGCCCGCCAGCTGGGTGCGCTCGGTGATGAGGTCGAGCATGGCGTAGGCCGTGTCGTCCTCCGGGATCACGGGCGGGTACTTGGCGAAATAGGTGTTGGGCTCAATGGTGAGGTGGTAGATGGACAGGTGGGGGGGCGCTAAGGCCAGCGCCTGGTCCACGTCTTGCCGTAGCTGCTCGATGCTCTGGCCCGGTAGCGCGTACATCAAATCCAAATTGAAGGTGTCAAACGCCTGCGCGGCTTCTTCTAGCGCGGCAATGGCTTGGGCGCGGTCATGCACGCGGCCTAACGCCTTCAGGTGTTCGTCATTGAAGCTTTGCACGCCGACCGACAAACGGGTGACGCCCGCGCTGCGGTAGGTCCGAAAACGGTCTTTCTCAAACGTGCCGGGGTTGGCTTCCAGCGTGATTTCGCAGCCTGCCGAGAGTTTGAGGCGAGCCCTGATGTCACTCAGCAGGCGCTCAATGGCTTGCGGTGAGAACAGGCTGGGTGTTCCGCCACCAATGAAAATGGTGTGAATGGTGCGCCCCCAGATCAGCGGCAGGGCGGCCTCCAGGTCGGCCATGAGCGCATCAAGGTAACGCTGCTCGGGCAGCTCGCCGCTGCTCATTTCATGCGAGTTGAAATCGCAGTAGGGGCATTTCTTCAGACACCAGGGCAGGTGCACGTAGAGCGAAAGTGGCGGCAGGGCGGCGAGTTGCAGGGTGCCGGGGCGCAGGTAGTGCTGGATGTCGGGCAGGGGCTGCTGCATTGCCGAAACAACATGTACTTTGACAGGTAAGGTCACAACCAACGCTCACGAATCAAGTTGACCATGACCTGCGCCGCTTGACCGCGATGACTGTGCTGGTTCTTCACCTCGGTGGGCAACTGAGCAAAGGTTTGTCCGAAGGCGGGGATGAACATCACCGGGTCGAACCCAAAACCGTTCGTGCCCACGGGCTCGCGTGTGATCTCACCCACCACGCGGCCCACCGCAATCAGCGGCTCCGGGTCATCGGCCGAGCGCAGCGCCACCAGCGTGCTGACCAGAGCAGCGCGGCGATTGCTGATGCCCTGCATCTGCTCCAGCAAGGCGCGCACGTTGTTGTCATCACTCTTGGCGTAGCCAAACTGGGTGGCATAGAAAGCCGTGTCCACACCGGGCAGACCACCAAAAGCGTCCACGCACAAGCCCGCATCGTCGGCCAGCGCGGGCAGGCCGCTGAGAAGCGAGGCATGGCGAGCCTTGGCCAGCGCATTTTCAACAAAGGTGCGGTGCGGCTCTTCGGCCTCGGGAATGTTCAACTCAGACTGGCGCACCAGTTGCAAGCCGGTGCTGCCCAACATGGCCTGCAACTCGCTCAGCTTGCCGGGGTTGTTCGATGCGAGAACGATTTTTAGATTCAAAAGTGGCTCCACCCCTTTAAATAGTAGCGAAAGTAGCTACTATTTTGATAGCGATTTAGTCTGTAGCTGGATCAGCTCGGCAATCCCTTGTTCGGCCAAGCTCAATAAACTGTCCATTTGTGTGCGGGTAAAGGCCATGCCTTCGGCGGTGCCTTGAACCTCGACAAAATGGCCCGCTCCGGTCATCACCACGTTCATGTCGGTGTCGCACGCCGAGTCTTCGCTGTAGTCCAGGTCAAGCAAGGCCATGCCTTGCTTGAGACCGACCGAGATAGCGGCTACAGGGCCGGTGATGGGTGACTCGGTCAACTTGCCTTCTTTAAGCAGCCAGCTCACTGCGTCCTGTGCAGCCACAAAAGCGCCGGTAATAGCCGCCGTGCGCGTACCGCCATCGGCCTGTAGCACATCACAATCCAGCGCAAGGGTGCGCTCACCCAGCTTACCCAGATCAAACACGGCACGTAGGGATCGGCCAATCAGGCGCTGGATTTCCTGGGTGCGCCCGCTTTGCTTGCCACGGGCGGCCTCGCGGTCGTTGCGTTTGTGCGTGGCACGCGGCAGCATGCCGTATTCGGCCGTAACCCAACCCTGGCCAGTGCCGCGCTGGTGTGGCGGCACTTTTTCTTCGACCGAGGCGGTGCACAGCACCCGGGTGTTGCCAAATTCAATCAGCACCGAGCCTTCGGCGTGCAGGGTGTAGCCACGGGTGATGCGCACCGGGCGCAACTGGTTGGCGGCCCGCGCGTTGCTTCTTAAAAAATCAGTCATGAATCAGTAGTAAATAGGCAGAAAAAATGGTGTAACGGGTGTCAGCCGTAAGTCTTATTTTTTCTTGACTGAAGAGCGCCGTATGGCATCGTTGATTTCCGCAATAGATCGCTCAATCTCTTCGTCGTTCAAATCATCAGACAAATTATCGTAGCCGCCAGCTTGAACGGTTGAGGCACAAACGCCTTCGTCCATGCTCTGCGTGGAGACGCTAACCCGGGTAGCCTCAAAAACATCGGGGGTTTCCCATTCAAGTGCCAAAGCCGTCACGTTATCACTGCTGTTGCCGGCTTTAATCAGGGCCCTGTCCACCAGATCACGAACCGCCTCAGCCACCGTTTTATTAGCTAATTCATACACGATTTCAATATCGCTCAAGCTGCCCCATAGACCATCGGAGCACAGCAATATCTTGTCTCCTTCCTTCAAGGCCACAGGCCCGGTGATTTCAAACACCGGCGGGGTAGGGGAGCCCAAGCAGGTGTAGAGCATGTTCCGATTGACTCCTTCACTCAACTTCTCATTGGTCGAGTTACCCTGCTTTTGTTCAACGTAGGAGTGGTCACGTGTTTTGGCCAACAGCTCACCATCACGCACCAGGTACAAACGCGAATCACCACAATGGATCCAGCTGATGCCGCCCTCTTGAATCAAGGCAGCCACCAAAGTGGTGCGCGGGGAATCAGACATCCCTTTTTCGATTGAGTACCGCTGTATTTTCCGGTCTGTGATTTTAATGGCCCGCTCTAAAAAAGAGTACGCATCGTCAATCCCGGTTTTGGAATCGTTCTGGAACAAGCCCGTCATGACTTGCAGGGCCATCTGGGAAGCAACTTCTCCTTGAGGGTGTCCACCCAAACCATCAGCCACCAAAAAGAAGCTTGCATTGCGGGTGTAGGAATAACCCATACGGTCTTGGTTGACCTCTCGCCCGCCGATACGACTGAGCTGAAATACAGAAAATTTCATTTTTTCTTTCCACCGGCGTCAGCGGCACCTCTGACGCTTTTTTTGCTGTCAGTCAACATGCTGTCAAACTGCATACGCACCTTTTCACCCATGGTCAATTTCGTATAGCGACGCTCCCCCTCGCGATTGATTTCCTTTTGCAAGGCGAACACC
The DNA here is from genome assembly GCA_947374105.1 of Comamonadaceae bacterium. Lineage (GTDB taxonomy): Bacteria > Pseudomonadota > Gammaproteobacteria > Burkholderiales > Burkholderiaceae_C > CANCDA01. The sequence goes on from CANCAO010000038.1 coordinate 7,794, forward strand.
GACTGGGGCCGAGCGAGCGGGTCCAGTGCCATGCACCACTCAACCACTTCAATCAAATTGTCTGAGTAAATGCCGCGTAACCGGGAGAGCGCGGTAGCAAAGCGGTCTTTCTCCTTTCGCTGTGGTGCTTCGTTAGGCGGGTAGCCTTGCATGCAGGAATAAATGCAGGCGCCAATGGCATAAATGTCAGTCCAAGGGCCCATGGGGGTGTCACGACGGTACATCTCGGGGGCCGCAAAGCCCGGTGTGTACATAGGTCGAATGAAGTTTCCCTCTTTGCTAAGTACCTCGCGTGCGGCGCCAAAATCAATCAGAACTGAGCGGTTGTCATCCGTGACGAAAATATTCGCAGGCTTGATGTCCAAATGCAACATCTTGTGCTGATGAACGATGCGCAAACCGCGCAGAATCTCATCGAACAAAGAGAGAATTGTGGACTCACGAAATACTTTTTGATTCTTGAGGTCCTTGGCGGTAATGATGAAGTCTTGGAGGGATGCGCCTTCCAGGTAATTCATCACCATGTAAACGGTTTCGTTTTCACGGAAGAAATTCAGCACGCTCACCACCGAGGGGTGAGATATCTGGGCCAAGGAGCGTCCTTCTTCAAAAAAACTCTTCAAGCCCAGACGGTACAAGGAGAGTTTTTCCGGCTGCACCCGAGGCGTCAACTCACCCGGCTCCCGGGTCGCAAGCGACGCGGGTAGATACTCTTTAATTGCGACCTGCAGTCCTTCTGTATCCAGCGCCAGATAAACCACACCAAACCCACCCGCTGCAACTTTGCGAACGATCTTGTAACCGCCAATGACGGTGTCTGGTGCGAGAGGGGCGGGTTTGACCTTTGACATATTTTCTGACCCGGTACTAAGTTGATCCGGCGCAACCCGGTTATTCTTGGGCCTACTCAACTGACCCTTAAATTGCCATGCCAGTTTACAGCATGACTGGCTATGCCAGCCTCCAGAACACCACTGCGAGCCCCTCTACAGCGCCGGATGCCAAGGGGGCTACAAGTGGTCACCTCGGTCTTGAAATTCGCTCTGTCAACAGCCGATTCCTGGACTTGTCATTTCGACTACCTGAGGAACTGAGGCAACACGAGCCCGCCCTGCGCGAACTACTGACGGGTAAGCTGAAGCGGGGCAAAGTAGAGGTTCGAATCGCGGTAGAAAGCGGGTCAACCAACACAATTCCAGACCCAACTCCGGCATTGTTACAACGACTCAACACCGTCCAGGACAACGTCTTGGCATGGCTGCCCAAGGCCAATGCCTTGAGCGTGTCTGACATCCTTAAACTGGCCTCCAGCACGCAGGGAGCCGCCCGCGACTGGGATGAGGCTGTTCTGCCCTTGGCTGAAAAGACCCTGAAAGATTTGCTCTCGGCTCGACAACGCGAAGGGGGTCGACTCGCCAGCATGCTGCTAGAACGTATCGGACAACTGCGACTGCTAGCGCAGCAAGCCTTGCCACTGGTGCCGCAACTCGTGACCCAGCAGCGACAGCGTTTTCTGGAACGCTGGAAGGAGGCCATGGCCTTGACCGAAGGCAGCGCCACACCCGAATCAGCTCAAGACCGGGCACTGACTGAGGCGACGGCTTTTGCCATTCGCATCGACGTAAACGAAGAAATCACCCGCCTCAACTCCCATCTGGATGAGGTGGAGCGTCTAATAACCAAAGGCGGAGAAGTTGGCAAGCGGCTTGATTTTTTGATCCAGGAAATGCACCGTGAGGCCAACACCATGGGTTCCAAGTCAGCTGCGCTGGAGTTGACTC
>CANCAO010000039.1 GCA_947374105.1 Comamonadaceae bacterium
GAGCAAGCCCGCGGCAACACCCCAGGTGGTTTGCAATTGGCGAATATTCTCCACCAGGTTTTCTTCGCGCAGGTTACTTGCAGAGAGGTTAATGGCAATGGGCAGTGCGCAGCCTTGGCGCGCCCAGGCGTGGTTCAGGCACAGGCCCGTCGTGATCACCCATCGCGTAAGCGCTTTGATAAGCCCAGTGTGTTCGGCAAGACCAATGAACTCGCTAGGGGGTATGAGTCCCCGCTTGGCGTGCTTCCAGCGGACTAGCCCTTCAGCACCACAGACTCGGCCAGTGGCGAACTCCACTTTCGGTTGCAGATAAAGCAACAAATCACCGTTTTCAATCGCACGCCGCAGCTCCACGGCCATCATCAAGCGGCCCGATTCGGCCTGGTTCTTGACCGAATCAAAAATGACATGCCTCACATCTTTTTTCTTCGCCAGATGCAAGGCGATATCCATGTTTCGAAACAGATCGTGCGGTGTTGAACCGTGCTCAGGAAACAGGACAACACCGATTCTTGCCGAGATCTCGAGCGGAATGTCGGCAATCTGGAACGGATGCGATAAGGCGTCTTCCAGGCGCTGCACTAGCAGCATGGCGGCGTTGATACCGCTGTCGGGCAAAAGGATGGCGAATTCATCACCGCGCAGACGCGCAACCTTGGCGAACTCGGAGACGACGGCACTCAATCGTGCGCCAAACTCCCGTAGCAGTTGATCGCCGTGGCTGAAACCCAGGACATCATTGATCTCGCTCAGCCGTTCGATATTGGTTTGCAACACGGCAAATGGCTGGTTACAGCGCTTGCTGATATCGATGGCCGTCACTAGAAATTCGGTGAACTGCGTTTCGTTTGGCAGTCCCGTGAGGGCATCGTAATGTGTCAGGCGTTTTATTTTCTCCTGGAATTTTTGCTGCTCAACGCGCGTGCGCAAATTAACGACTCCAAAAGCCAGATCGTCAGCCAAATCGGTGAGCAACATGACTTCATCCGCGTTGAAGGTGTCTGGATCGGCGTCCCAAATGACAAGAGCCCCGAAGACCTCGTCACCGATGCGCAGCGGGCAGGCAACACCGCACGCCATACCTTCCAGATGTGCCCGCCAAGGTGCGAAATTCGGATCGACGTGCATGTCTCGGGCCACAATCGTTTGCTGTGTGCGGATTGCCATGCTGACTGCGCTGCGACCACGCTCATCATCAACATCGCTGACGTTTAGCAGACTCAAGGAGGTAAGGCCACCTGGGTAGCCCTGCTCAGCCATGGGTCGCAGTGGTTTGGATTCGCCCTCATTTCGGTACCACACCACGGCCCTGTCGTAATCGCCAGTGGCCACGATGACACGGCACATGTTTTCGAGCAACGCCTGCTCATGAGTCGCGCGCAGCATGGTGCGGTTACTCTCGCTCAAGGTTTTAAGTGCGCGACTCACATTATTCAGTTCGTGCACGTGACGTTCGAGTTCGACATTCAGTAGCTGAATTTTGCTTTCGGCTTGTTTTCGCTCGGTGATCTCGGTTCCCAGAACATAGTAGCCAAGCACCCAACCCTGCTCATCACGTTTGGGCATGTAGTGAATGACCTGCCAGACCCCGGGGAAAGGCTGCCAGTCGTAGCTTTGCGGATCTCCCTGTAGTGCCTTGGCGATGAGCGGAGCAGCAGTTGCATAGCGATCATCGCCCAGGATTTCACGTACCGTTAATCCCGAGATGTCAGTTGACCCAGGCGCGAAGCGCTCGCGGTACTGATCATTGACATAAACGTAGCGCTGCCTTGCATCAACGTAGGCGATCATCGCTGGCACATTGCTGATCACACTGCGCAGATGATCTTCGCTGTCACGCAGTTGCTCCGTCCGCTCTTGTACGCGCTGTTCCAGAAGTTCGTTGTGCTCGCGGATCGTCCGTTGGGCTTGCCGCTCAAAGGTAACATCCCGAAAAACGAGCACGACACCGCTCACCCGCCCTGCGTCATCACGTATGGGTGCCGCACTATCGGCAATCAGACATTCACGGCCATCGCGCGCGATGAGCAAGGTGTGATTGGCAAGACCCTGCATTTCACCGGTCGCAAGCACCTTCGCCACCGGCACCTCGCCCGGCACACGCGTTTCTTCTTCAACAATGCGGAACACTTCGTTGACGGGACGTCCCTGTGCTTGGGAAAAGGGCCAACCAGTGAGTCGTTCTGCCACCGGATTCATGCGGGTAATACGCCCGTCGGCGTCCGTCGCCAGCACCGCATCGCCGATCGAATTCAGCGTGATGGAAAGGTTTATCTCGCTATCGGCAAGTGCCCGTTGGCTTTCCTCCGTATCCTGCAACTGACGTCGAATCAGGACATAGGTCGCCATCAGCAGCGCGAGCAACAGCAGCGATACGAGTACGCCGGAAGCAACCATGTATTGGTGCGCCTGCAACTGCCTTCCGATGCGACCCACCAGCAGGTCACGCTCCTCCGCCTCCATCTCCCGCAATATCAAGGACGCTTGCTCTCGTGTTTCCTCCAGCGGAACACTGGCTATGAAAGCATGGGCCGCTTGAGCACCTTGCGTCTTGCGGATTAATTCCACTTGTCTGGAAATCGCAAGGCGCTGGTTAATAACCTCATATAGTCGCGCCCAGCGCTCTTGCTGGCTGGCACTGTCGCTCGTGAGTTGTCTGATTCGGTGCAATGTGATTTCCCGTTCTGAAATCGCTGCATCGCGCTCGACGATCCGCGCCGGATCGCCTGAAATTCTGTAGCTTTGCGTGCTCAATTGAATTTGAACCGTATCAGCCATGATACGGGTGAGGCCATAAAGCACCTCATGGGTGCGAGAGACCAAGCGCTCAGTGCTAACAGTGTCACCAGCCAACTTCCACGTGGCAAGAGCAAGCCCCACAACCACAAGCATGGCGGAGGTGAACGCAAGCAACACTTTGAATCGAAAACCAGGCCAGAATTTCACAGAAATTGCCCCTAACCTTCAATAAGACCCCCTCATCTTCGGATTTTCTAACATTGTGTCACCCGTTACCAGTTTTACCCCTCGGAACTGGGTGGGTTTTACCCCTTACTTCACACTGATTTGTGACATTTTTCTTACTGACAAACCGTGGTTCACTAACCAGTCTGCGGTCTGAAAAAACGAGTTGCGCAGTCGGATTCGCAAGGTGGCATCCACTCCCGTGTCACCCATGGCCTGATCCATACAGGCCAGCCACTGGTCGCGTTCTTGGATGCCGATATTGAAGGGCATGTGACGCGCGCGCAGACGCGGGTGACCGAACTGCTCGGTGTAGAGCTGCGGACCACCGAGCCAACCCGTCAAGAACATGAAGAGATGATCCCGCGCACGTGTCAAATCCGGGCCGTGGGCGGCGCGCAGCACGGCGTAAGCAGGTTCCAACTCCATCAGGTCATAAAAGCGCTCTGTCAGGGCCTTGACGCGGGCTTCGCCGCCGATCCATTCAAAAGGGGTGTCGAAAGGGGGGGTGTCTTCTATTTTCATCATCAAATCGGGCTGTAGGCCAATAAAAACATCCACAAGATGCTATTTAATTAATAGCAAAAATTACTGCGCCGCCCGCCGTAAAGTCTCCACCACTGGGCGCTGTAACACCGCGCGCAAGCCCCACCAGCCTGCGGCCAGTGCCAGCACGGCCCCGGCCAATGCGCCCGCCAACGGCACCCACCACGTCACCGTCCATTCAAAGTTGAAGACATAGTGCGCTAGCGCCCAGCCCACGGCGGCGGCAACGAGCGAGGCCAAAAAGCCCGCCAGCAGCCCGACCCCGGCCAGCTCCGCGCGCTGCACTTGGCGCAGCAAGCGCGCGCTGGCCCCTACGGCGCGCATGATGGCGAACTCTCGGGCGCGCTCCTCGCTGGTGGCGCTCACGGCGGCAAACAGCACGACCAAGCCCGAGGCCAGCGTAAAGACAAAGAGAAACTCCACCACCCGGATCACCTGATCAAGCAAGCGCTGTACCTGCGCCAGCGTGCGGCCCAAGTCCACCTGCGTGATGTTGGGGAAACGCCGTACCAGGGCGTTGTCAAAACCGGGGGTTGCAGGTGCGCGGAAGGCGCTCAAAAACGTGCTGGGCACATCCGGCATCTGACTCACCGGGTAGATGACAAAGAAGTTAGCCCGCATGGAACCCCAGTCCACCTTGCGCAGCGAGGTGATGGTGGACTCGGTGGCGACACCGCCCACCTCAAAACGCAGGCGGTCGCCGAGCTTGAGGCTGAGGGTTTTGGCAATGCCCTCTTCCACGCTGATCGCATCGCGTTCTTCGTCTTGCCAGCGCCCAGCCACGATGGCGTTGTGCGCAGGCGGCGTGGCGCTGTGCGAGAGATTGAACTCGCGGTCCACCAGGCGCTGGGCGCGCTCGTCGGCGTAATCTTTAGGACCAACCGCCTGACCATTCACCGCCACCAGACGGCCACGAATCATGGGGTACCAGTCATAGCGGCTCACCCCGCCCTCACGCAGTGCCTGCTGAAACGCAGGCCCTTGCTCCGGCATGACGTTGATGACAAAACGGTTCGGTGCATCGGCCGGTGTGGCCTGGCGCCAACTGGTGATGAGGTCGGTGCGCAGCAAAACCAGCAACACCAACGCCAGCAGGCCCACAGCCAAACTGCTGACCTGCACCACGGCATAGACCGGGCGGGCTGAAATCTGCCGTGTGGCCAGCACCAGCCAACGCGGTGCGGTGGTCTCGTTCACCGTGCGGCGCAAGCCCTTGACGGCAAGCCAACTGAGCGATGCAAACACCGCCCCCGCCCCCGCAAAACCACCCACCGTAATCAGGCCGAGCTTGAGGTCACTGCTGGCCACCAGTAGCAGGGCCGCAAAGCCCGCCACACCCAGGGCCAGCACACCCATCGAAAGCGGTTTAAGCCCACCCACATCACGCCGCATCACACGCAGCGGTGGCACCTGCGCCAGTTGCAGCACCGGTGGCAGGCCAAAGGCCAGCAACAGCGTCAGCCCCATGCCAAAACCCAAAAGCACCGGCCAAACGCTGGCCGCAGGCAGTGCTGTTTCCACCAGGCCCGACAGCAGCACAACAAAGCCGAGATGCACCGCATAACCCGCCGACACACCGACCGCGCTGGCGGCCAAGCCGATCAAGAAGAATTCAAACCCATAACTGCGCGCAATGGTAGCTTGACTCAAGCCCAGCACCCGCAGCATGGCGCAATCGTCCAGATGATTCAGTGCAAAACCGCGCGCCGCCAGCCCCACGGCCACCGCGCTCAGCAGGGCTGACAACAGGGCCACGAGGTTGAGGAACTTCTCGGCACGCTCCAGCGTCTGGGCCATCTCAGGGCGGCCACTCTCTAGCGACTCCAGACGCAGGCCTCTAAGTTGCTTTTGTTCAATGTCTTGCGCCGCCGCTTGGGTGAACGCGGCCACCGCTTTATCTGCACCCGCAACAGCCAGTCGGTAGGTCAAGCGACTGGCGGGTTGTATCAGCCGCGTGGCGGTCAAGTCCGCGTCATTGAGCAGCACGCGCGGTGAGAAGTTAATGAAGCCTGTGCCCCGGTCCGGCTCAATCACGATCACACGCGCAACGCGCAGGCGGGCATCGCCCAACAGCACGTCGTCGCCCATCTGCAAGCCCAGCGCCTCCAGCAGCGGCGCATCAACCCAAACTTCACCGGGGGCCGGGATGTCTCGCGTCTTGATCTCAGGCGTACCCGCTGCGGCGCTGACGGTGAGCGAACCCCGCAAAGGGTAGCCCGCCTGCACCGCCTTCAAGGCCACCAACTTGCTCGCCCCACCCTGGGCATCTGGCGCGCGCGCCATGGTGGGGAAGCTGACCGAACTTGCCACCGCAAGCCCAAGCCCTTGGGCGCGCTGGGTGAAGTCAGCCGAGGGCGCGTTGTCGCTGACGATGACCGCGTCCCCACCCAAGAGTTGGCGCGCATCGCGTTGCAAACCGCCCTTGATGCGATCGGCGAAGAAACCTACCGAGGTGAGTGCGGCTACAGCTAGGGCGACTGAGAGCAGCAGCACACGCAATTCACCTGAGCGCAGGTCACGCCAGAGGGTTTGCCAGCCGAGTTGCCAGAAGGGGATTTGTTTCATTGATTGAGCTTATCTAGTTTTCATAACTCAGACCACAACCGGCTCTGCTTCCAACAAAATCCCAAACCGCTCATACACACTGGTCTGTATCGCCTTGGCCAAAGTCATCACCTCACCACCGGTAGCCCCATCAGAACCCGAGACAGAAACTCCCCGGTTCACCAGCACCAGCGCCTGTTTCTCATAAACGCCCGCCTGCCCGACCGACTTGCCCTTCCAGCCACAGGCGTCGATCAACCAACCCGCCGCCAATTTCACGCGACCATCGGCCAGTCGGTAGTGCACGATCTTGGGATCGCGCGCGATGATGTCGGCGCACTGCTCGGGGGTGACTGTGGGATTTTTGAAAAAACTGCCCGCATTGCCGATCATGGCGGGGTCGGGCAGTTTTGCGCGACGGATCTCGCAGATCCACTCAAACAACTGCTGCGCCGTAGGGCTCGTCACCCCGGCCTGCGCCTGTTTTTTCTCGATGTCCAAGTAGCCCATCACGGGCTTCCAAGGTTTTGGCAGGCGAAAACGAACACAGGTGATGAGCGCGCGGCCTGCCAGGCCCAAGCCAGAAAATCGGCCTGAGGCCCCATCAGCAGGAGCCGGCGCATGCTTGAACACCGAGTCGCGGTAGTCAAACGCGCACTGCGCGGCATTGAGTGTGAAGGTTTGGCCAGTCTGCAAATCCACGGCGTCCAGCGACTCAAAACGGTCTTGCAGTTCCAAGCCGTAAGCCCCGATGTTTTGCACCGGGGCAGCACCCACCGTGCCGGGAATCAGGGCCAGGTTCTCTAGGCCGGGTAGGCCTTGGGCCAGCGTCCAAGCGACAACGTCGTGCCAATTTTCGCCTGCGCCGGCCTCCACAATCCAGGCGCGCGAAGTGTCTTCCAGCACGCGCAGGCCCTTGATTTCGACCTTGAGCACAACAGCTTTGACGTCTCCCGTGAGCACGATGTTGCTGCCTCCGCCCAAGATGAACTTGGGTGCCTGGCCCAGCACCGGGTCAGCCAATAGTTGCAAAAGATCACTCGTGCTGGCGATGCGCACCAAGGTGTGCGCCTTGGCCACGATGTGAAAGGTGTTGTAAGGCTGGAGCGGGACGTTTTTCTCGACTAACATTGTCCGATTCTCTCACCTGCACTTTTTCTGGAAATTTGCCATGCCCTCGTTTGACACCGTTTGTGAAGTTGACCTGCCCAAGGTCAAAAATGCGGTCAGTAACACCGCCAAAGAAATCGCTACGCGCTTTGATTTCAAAGGGACGGCGGCGGCCATTGAAATCAAGGATAAAGAGATCACCCTGATCGGCGACGCCGAGTTCCAGCTCGCCCAGGTGGAAGACATCCTGCGCAACAAGCTGACCAAACAGGAGGTGGACGTGCGCTTTCTGGACAAGGGCGATGTGCAAAAAATCGGCGGCGACAAGGTCAAGCAGGTCATCAAGGTGCGCAACGGCATTGAGACCGAGTTGTCCAAAAAAATCCAGCGCCTGATCAAGGACAGCAAACTCAAGGTGCAAGCGTCCATCCAAGGTGACGCGGTGCGGGTGAACGGCACCAAACGTGACGATCTGCAAGCCGCCATGGCGCTGGTGCGCAAAGACATCACCGATGTGCCTTTGAGCTTCAACAACTTCCGCGATTAAGGTATCGCCATGACAAGCGCCCCCTCGCTTTGGCTGGCCTGCGTCCTGGCCACCGCGGGCGGTAGCGCGGCTTTCGCTCAAGCCGTGGCACTCACAGGAATACTGGGTGATAAGGCTTTGTTGGTGGTGAACGACAGCATCCCCAAGAGCGTGGCCGTGGGGGATATCTACCTTGGGGTGAAGGTCATCTCCACCCTGGCCAACTCAGCCGTAGTGGAAGTGAACGGCTCGCGCCAAACCCTGCTTGTGGGCAATTCACCCATCAGCGTCAAAGGCAAGCCGGGCAACAGCGACACCGGGAAAATCGTCCTGCAGGCGGGCAGCCACGGTCATTTTTTGAGTGCCGGGCAGATCAACGGCAGTGCGGTTCAGTTCATGGTGGATACCGGAGCCTCGCTGGTCTCTTTGAGCGTGGCTGAAGCGGAGCGCATTGGGCTCAATTACAGGGCTGGTCAGTTGATGCGCATCAACACAGCCAACGGTATGACTCAGGGCTGGCAAGTCAAGCTTGGCTCAGTACGCCTGGGCACAGTAGACGTGTATGAGGTAGATGCCGTGGTGTCCTCCGGCGGTATGCCCTATGTGCTGCTGGGCAACAGCTTTTTGACACGCTTTCAGATGGCTCGCATCAATGACCAGATGGTGCTTGACAAGCGCTACTGAAACCCTGAAAAAGTCTTCTCAGCAAAGCTTTCAAGACCCTTTTTTCTTCGCCCCCAACTTAGCCTCTTTGCCCGCCAGCAGGCGGTCGATGTTCAGACTGTGTCGCCACACCAGCAGTACGCCCATCACCGCCACCACCAGCAAACTGGCACGGCTCGCTTGCCAAGCCACACCGTCGCCCAGCAGGTAGTAAGCGGGTGCAAACACCGCCGCCACGATGGAAGCCAGCGACACATAGCGAAAGAAGAAGACCATGATGGCAAAGGTCAGCACCGTGGCCAGCGCCAACCAGGGACTAAAGCCCAGCAACACCCCCAGCGCCGTGGCCACGCCCTTGCCGCCCTGAAAACGAAAGAACACCGGGTAGAGGTGGCCGATAAACGCCGCCAATCCCACTGCTGCTAGCGTGCCCTCCCCCAGCCCATAAGACTGACCGTAGGCTGCGACCATGGCCACCGGCAACCAGCCCTTGGCAGCGTCCAGCACCAAGGTGACGATGGCCGCAGGCTTGGAGCCCGAACGCAACACATTGGTCGCCCCCGGATTTTTAGAGCCAAAAGTTCGCGGGTCATTCAAGCCCATGAAGCGGCTGACGATGACACCGAAGGATAAGGAGCCCAGCAGGTAAGCGACCACAACGGCGAGGAGAGGGTAGAGGTTTTGCACGGATGTCTCCGGTAATTTTTATTGGGCCAGATCCCGATCTTCCCATCGAATCTGGTCGATCGCCTTGAGCAAATCGGGTGATAGCGTGGTGCCCCAAGTGTCCAGGTCTTGATCCAGCTGGGCGATCGAAGTCACACCGATGATGGTACTGGTGACTTGCCATTGGGTGTAGCAAAAGGCCAGCGCCATTTGCGCGGGGGTAAGCCCGTGCTCGCGTGCCAGCGCGTTGTAGCGGCGCGCGCTGGCCAGAGCCTCAGGGCGGCCCCAGCGCTGCTTGCGCACACTGTCGTACTTGGCGATGCGCCCCTCTTGCGGCGCGCCTGGCCCAGTCGTACCCGTAGTGTCGTACTTGCCGGTGAGCAAACCAAAGCCCAGCGGCGAGTAGCCCAGCAAAGACACACCCAGGTGGTGCATGGTTTCGTCCAGCCCGTTTTCTAGCGCCCGATTGACCAAGCAATAGGCGTTTTGCACACTGGCAATACGCGGCAAGCCGTGCTGCTCAGCCAGACGCACGAACTC
>CANCAO010000040.1 GCA_947374105.1 Comamonadaceae bacterium
CGGCTCCGGCGGCAACGGCAGCCCGCAGCACATCGCCATGGCTTTGTTTGCCTCCCAGGCGGGCGTGTCGCTCACCCATGTGCCTTACAAGGGTGCCTCGCAGGCGGCCGTGGGCCTGGCGGGCCATGAGGTGCAAGCCGAGTTTCAAGGCATAGCCACCGTTAATGCGCTGATTCGTGGGGGCAAGCTCAAGCTCATTGGCGTGACCACGCCCAAGCGTATGCCGCAGTTCCCGGATGTGCCCACGGTGGCGGAGTCGGGCCTGTCGGGCTTTGAGTTCAACTCATGGTTTGCCATGATGGCCCCGGCAGGTACGCCTAAAGCGATTGTGCAAACCCTGCACGCCGAGGCTGTCAAGGCGCTGGCCGACCCCGATGTACGTGAGAAGTTGCAGGGCCTGGGCCTGACGCCTCGTGGCACCTCACCTGATGACTTGGGCAAGGCCATGCGGGCGCAGTTGGCGCGTTACGGTGCGCTCATCAAGCAGGCTGGTATCACGGCTGAGTGAAGTTTATTTCTTAGCCAGTAGCACAGGCTTGGATTTGCCAGGTTTGGATGGGCTGTGCTTGGCCAGCTTCGAGGTGTGGCGCACCCCCCCTTTGCTGGCTACGGCTTGTGAAGTTTTACCTGGCTTGCGCACGGCTCGCTTTGGAATCACCTCAGGGGCTAGCGTGAGCTGACCGTTATCGGCTACATGCTCGCTTACGTCTTTTTCAATATGTGATGGTCGTGGCACCAGCAGCGACGATCCTGCGCTGATCGTCATGCGCGGTGGAATCTGGTTGATGGTGCGAAATTCGATCTCGCTCATGCCTATTCGCTTGGCAGCTTCTGCAGGTCTCAAAGTCGTTGGGGCTACCCAGACCATCCAACTGGCCAAACGGGTTCCGGTGAAGGCATCCAGATTCCGCTGAAACAAGGTGGCGTTGTCCCATGGCAGCAAGATTTGCGGTGTGCCAGCGGCTAGGATGACGGGGCGATTGAGCGAGGGGTTGAGCGCCTTGAAATCGCCCAGTGGGACTTCGGCCAGTTTTGCGGCCAGAGTTACATCAATATCGCGGGTGATGACCACGCTGTCGAAGTAAGGGTGGTTGCCGATGAGAGGCAGCTTCGCGTTAAAGTTTGTGGGCTGAGCCACGATGTTCTTCATGGCTTGCAATTTAGGCACGTAAAAACGGGTTTCCATGGGCATGTTGAGATCGATGTAGCGAACGCCTAAACCTGCACGCTGATTTTTGACGATGGACCGGCCTACGCTGCCTTCTCCCCAGTTGTAAGCGGCTAAGGCCAGTTGCCAGTCGCCAAACATGCCGTAGAGTTTTTGCAAATAGTCCAGTGCAGCGCGGGTAGAAGCCAGCACATCACGTCGATCGTCTCGAAAAGCATTTTGTTTCAGGTCGAACTGTTTGCCGGTTTTAGGCATGAACTGCCAGATTCCGGAGGCCTTGGCGCTAGACAAGGCTTGCGGGTTGTAGGCACTTTCAATAAAGGGCAGCAAGGCCAGCTCCGTTGGCATATTGCGCCGCTCAAGCTCTTCAACAATGTAAAAAAGATATTTGCGCGAGCGCTCTGTCATTCGAAATATGTAGTCCGGGCGCGTGATGTACCACTGCTCGCGGTCACGCACCAGATCGCTCTCCAAATCGGACATCGCAAATCCGCGGCGGATACGTTCCCACAGGTCAGTCGGTGCCGACAGCGGGGCTACTGCTTGAGAGTAGGTGTCGTTTGCCTGTATGGGTATTAGCGCATCTGTGGGTGATCCGTTTGAGTTTCCAGTGAGGTGACTCGCGTGTCCTGTGGCAGAAAAGCTGTGCAAGCCGATTGCGGTGTCTGGGTTGATGGGTGCATTGGACGTTGCCGAGATCGAATTTCCGGTGCTGGCGCAACCACTAAGCCAGAGCAGACTAACAGTGCATGCGAGGGTGAGAAATTTCATGTTCAATGGTTTTCCATTCAAGCATGCGTTCGCACCAAGTGCGGCACAGCGGAGGCGGGAAGATTGGTGGATCAGGGGGTGACTAGAATCTGAAGTAGAGACAAGCATTTTGCTGATCAATGGCGGCCAAAGAAATAACTGGGGTTAAAGCCATGCGTGAGCGGATTATAAGTTTTCGGGACTGGTTGGAGAGCCCGTCGGGGTGTTACTTGCTGGACTGGGAGAACGCCCAGTTCAAGTCGGCGGTAGTCGATGTTTTTGGTTTTCATGCCTTGCAGCTGGGTCTGCCCGCTGTACACGCGCTGGATGCCAACCGCATGCAGCACCGCTGGCTGGCGGGTAACGAAGCTGTGCCGCAGGCCTGCCCGCTTGAGCCCGTTGCGCTGGTGACAGAATTTTCGGCTCTGCCTTTTCCCGCCGCCAGTATGGATTTGGTGGTGCTTCCGCATACGTTGGAAATCCACTCTAATCCGCACGCGATCCTGCGTGAGGTCGCGCGGGTTTTGGTGCCCGAAGGCAAGGTGGTCATTAGCGGTTTGAACCCTGTGAGTCTGTGGGGTTTGCAGAGACGTCGTGAGGGGCTGAGTTGCAAATTAGGTTGGGGCAAGCCTTCAATGCCTGCTTTGGAGGAGTCCATCGGCTACTGGCGACTGCGCGACTGGTTGCATTTGCTTGACTTCGAGATTCAAGTGGGGCACTTTGGCTGCTACAAGCCTGCGTTGAGCAGCGATAAATGGATGCAGCGTTTGAATTGGGTGGATCGGATCGGCTCGCGCTGGGCCTCTATTTTTGGGGCTGCCTATTTTTTGGTGGCGGTCAAGCGGGTGCAGGGAGTGCGCTTGATGGGGTCCCCCTGGAAAGCGTCAGTGAGTCCGCGTGCGGCTACCGTTCCCATGACCCGGCGTAACGGAAATTAATTGAAGGAAAACACGCGTTGAATCACATTGAAATCTACACCGACGGTGCTTGCAAAGGCAACCCCGGCCCCGGCGGCTGGGGCGTCCTGCTCAAGTCCGGCACTACCGAGAAAGAATTGTTCGGTGGCGAACTGGGTACGACCAATAACCGCATGGAGCTCACGGCTGTGATCCAGGCGCTACAAGCCCTCAAGCGACCGTGCCAGGTGACACTGCACGCCGACAGCCAGTACGTGCTCAAAGGCATCACCGAGTGGCTCGTGGGCTGGAAGGCCAAAGGCTGGAAAACAGCCGCCAAGCAGCCGGTGAAAAACGTGGACTTGTGGCAGCAGTTGGATGCGGTCGTAAGCACTTCGGGCCACAAAATTGACTGGCGCTGGGTGCGTGGTCATAACGGCGACCCGGGTAACGAGCGAGCCGATGGACTGGCCAATCGCGGCGTAGAGCAAGCGTTGGCGCAGCGTTGAGTGCCATAAGCGCACTAATTCATAGTGTGCACAGCGGCCATTTTTTTTGAACAAAAATGACCTACCCAACAAACCAACATCAAGGCCTGAGTACTGAGCAGGCGGCCCAGCGATTGGCTGAAGAAGGGCCGAATCAACTGCCCGCTCATGCCTCCCGCACCTGGCGCCATATTGTCCGAGAGACCTTGGGCGAGCCCATGTTTCTCTTGCTTCTGTCGGCCAGCATGCTGTACCTGGTCTTGGGGGAGCTGCAAGAGGGTCTCATTCTGGTGGGTTTGGTGCTGGTGATACTGAGCTTGACGCTGTACCAGGAAGGTAAAACCGAGCGAGCCGTTCAGGCCCTGCGTGATTTGTCCAGTCCGCGCGCCAGAGTGATGCGTGATGGTCAGGCACAAACCATTGCGGGCGCTGCCTTGGTTCGGAGTGACATTCTCTTGTTGGCCGAGGGTGATCGGATTGCAGCCGATGCCACGCTGTTGTCTGCCAGCGAACTGTTGGTGGATGAATCGCTGCTAACGGGTGAGTCCGAACCCGTGGCTAAGAAGCCACCTGGGTCGCAAGAGCAACCTTCCTACGATGACACAACACATCGTCTGTATTCGGGCACGCTGGTGGTGCGGGGGCAGGCCGTGGCCCAAGTCACCGCCACCGGTGTGCGCAGCCAGATGGGGCAAATCGGCACCGCTTTGCAGACTGTGCAGACTGAACTCTCACCTTTGAGGCAACAAACAGCCCAACTCGTGAGGCGTCTGGCCTGGATCGCTTTGTTTTTGAGTTTGCTGCTTATGGGGATTTATGGGCTGGTGCATGGGGACTGGCTGCAGGCCTTGCTGGCAGGTATTGCGCTGGCCATGGCCTTGCTACCGCAGGAGTTCACGGTGGTGCTGACCGTGTTGCCAGCGCTGGGAGCTTGGCGACTCTCGCGTGAAAAGGTGCTGACGCGGCGCATAGCCGCCATTGAGACTTTGGGCGCTACATCGGTCTTGTGCGTGGACAAGACCGGCACGCTGACACATAACCGCATGACGGTGACGCACTTGCATGTGGCTGGAGCAGATCTGCGGCTCAACGGGTCGCAGCCTGGCGATCTGCCGGAAGCATTTCACACTTTGGTGGAGTTCTCCATTCTGGCCAGCGAAACTGACCCTTCTGACCCGATGGAGCAGGCTTTTCATCGCCTCGGGCAGCAGTTTTTGACGAATACTGAGCGCATTCACCACGACTGGGCACTGGTGCATGAATATGGATTGACACCCCAGTTGCGTGCCATGGCCCATGTTTGGCGAGCAGTGGACAGTGAGGTGCATGTGGTCGCGGCCAAGGGCTCGCCTGAAGCCATTGTGGATTTGTGTCACTTGGAGGCCGGCCGGCAGCAGGCCATTGTCGCAGCGGTAGATGCAATGGCGGCGCGCGGTTTGCGCGTGTTGGCGGTGGCGCAAGCGCGCTTTGCAGGCGCGCCTTGGCCCGCGCAGGAGCACGATTTTGATTTCGAGTTCGTCGGTCTGCTTGGCTTGGCCGACCCGCTGCGCGAGGAGATTCCGCAGGCGATGCGGGAGTGTGCCCAAGCGGGTATTCGTGTCGTGATGATCACGGGCGACTACCCCGTGACGGCACGTGCGATTGCAGGGCAGGCAGGTCTTCCGTTGGATGCACTTCTCTCAGGGGATGATTTGGCCGCCTTGAGCGACGCGGCCTTGCAAGAGCGCATGCAGACCGTCAGCGTGTGCGCGCGCATTGCACCGGCGCAAAAACTGCGCATCGTGCAGGCGCTGCAAGCCGGTGGTGCCGTGGTGGCCATGACGGGTGACGGCGTGAACGATGCCCCCGCGCTTAAGGCCGCCCATGTGGGCATAGCCATGGGCGGACGCGGCACCGATGTGGCGCGTGAGGCCGCTGTACTGGTGCTGCTGGACGACAACTTCGCCTCCATTGTGCGGGCGGTGCGGGTGGGGCGACGCATCTTTGACAATTTGCAGAAGTCGATGGCCTACATCATGGCCGTGCATGTCCCTATTGCTGGCATGGCCTTGTTACCCCCGCTGCTGGGCTGGCCAACCGTGCTTTACCCCATGCACATTGCATTTTTGGAGTTGGTCATTGACCCGGCCTGCTCCCTAGTGTTTGAAAATGAGCCGGTGGAGGGTGATGCCATGCAACGCCCTCCACGCGATGTACAGGCGCAACTTTTTTCGGGCGGCACGCTATGGCTGGCTTTCTTTCAAGGTGTGGGGGTGCTGAGTGTCGTGCTGGCTAGCTATGCCTGGGGTGTGCAGACTTTGGTCGAGCCGCAAGCGCGAGCCCTGGCTTTTGCCACTCTGGTCGTTGCCAATCTGGCGTTGATCTTTTCTAATCGCTCGCGCACGCAGTCCCTGTGGCGTACCTTGCGTGTGCCCAACCTCACCTTGTGGATTGTGGCTGGCGTGACACTGGGCATGCTCATGCTCACTCTGTATCTGCCGGGCTTGTCGCAGGTCTTACATCTGGCTCCTTTGCCGGTGTCTTGGCTGGCGCTCGCTTTCGGCGCGGGGTTGGCCCCTGTTTTTTGGTTTGAGGGCTTGAAAACCTGGCGTCGAGGACATAACTACTCTGAGCTCGCGCAGAATTCTGCTTCCTTATGAGCCCGATAAAATGGCTTATGGCAACGAAATTACCCCAATCACCCAAGGTTCCCCTTATTCAGCCTGAAAAGGATGGTGGAGGCTCGGTCGTGCTGGAGCGACGCACGCAAAAGATCAAGCCGCCTCAAATGTTTCAGGTGGTCATGCTCAATGACGATTACACGCCCATGGAGTTTGTGGTGCATGTGATTCAGGAGTTTTTTGGAAAAGATCTGGAGGCCGCGACCCAGATCATGCTCAAAATCCACTTGGACGGCAAAGGGGTTTGTGGTGTTTATTCCCGTGACGTGGCGGCAACGAAGGTTGATCGAGTGCTTGAGTCAGCGAATAAAGCGGGCCATCCGTTGAAATGCGTGAGTGAACCCGTCGATTTTTAGTGTTACAAGGATGAACGCGGCTGGTACTGTTGAGTCAAAGTGAGTAGAGTTAAACAAGGCACAAGGAAAGAACATGATTGCCCAGGAATTAGAAGTTAGTTTGCACATGGCGTTTGTCGAAGCACGTCAGCAACGCCATGAGTTCATCACGGTGGAACATCTGCTGTTGGCCTTGCTGGACAACCCCAGCGCTGCCGAGGTTTTGCGTGCTTGCTCGGCCAATATTGACGATCTGCGCAAGTCGCTGTCGAATTTCATCAAGGACAACACGCCTCAGGTGGCTGGTACTGATGAAGTTGACACGCAACCCACGCTGGGTTTTCAGCGCGTGATTCAGCGCGCCATCATGCACGTGCAATCCACGGGCAGTGGCAAAAAAGAGGTGACCGGTGCCAATGTCCTGGTTGCCATTTTTGGCGAAAAAGACTCGCATGCCGTTTACTATTTGCATCAGCAAGGCGTGACGCGCCTTGATGTGGTCAATTTCATTGCGCACGGCATCAAGAAGACCGATGCCCCTGAGCCAAGCAAGGCCAATGAAGGCCAGGCCGAAACCGAAGAGGGGGGTACTGAGAAAAATGAAAAAGCGTCCCCGCTTGAGCAATACACCCAAAACCTGAACCAGATGGCCAAGGACGGGAAGATTGATCCTTTGATTGGGCGCGAGTACGAGGTTGAGCGCGTGATTCAAATCCTGTGCCGTCGACGCAAAAACAACCCGCTGCTGGTGGGTGAGGCTGGTGTGGGAAAGACGGCGATTGCCGAAGGCCTGGCCTGGCGCATCACGCAAAAAGATGTACCCGAAATTTTGGCTGAGTCCATCGTTTATTCGCTGGACATGGGCGCTCTGCTGGCAGGCACCAAGTACCGGGGTGACTTTGAGCAGCGGCTCAAAGGGGTGATTAAATCGCTCAAGGACAAGCCCAATGCCATTTTGTTCATCGACGAAATTCATACTCTGATAGGGGCCGGGGCCGCTTCCGGCGGCACGCTGGACGCATCGAACCTGCTCAAGCCAGCGCTGTCCAATGGTCAGCTCAAGTGCATTGGCGCAACCACGTTCACGGAATACCGTGGCATCTTTGAAAAAGACGCCGCGCTCTCGCGCCGTTTCCAGAAGGTCGATGTGGTTGAGCCCACTGTCGAGCAGACGGTTGAGATTCTTAAAGGTTTGAAATCACGCTTTGAAGAACACCACAACGTCAAGTACGCTGTGGCCGCGTTGCAAGCCGCAGCTGAGCTGAGTGCCAAGTACATCAATGACCGTCATTTGCCCGACAAGGCTATTGACGTGATTGACGAGGCCGGTGCGGCACAGCGCATCTTGCCGCCCTCCAAACGCAAGAAAACCATCACCAAGACCGAAGTCGAAGAAATCGTGGCCAAGATTGCCCGCATTCCTCCGGCCAATGTGTCCAATGATGACCGCAGCAAACTGCAAACACTTGAACGTGATTTGAAGAGTGTGGTGTTTGGCCAGGACAAGGCGGTCGATATGCTGGCTTCGGCTGTCAAAATGGCGCGCTCGGGTCTGGGCAAGGCGGACAAACCTATTGGCTCCTTCTTGTTCAGCGGCCCCACCGGTGTGGGCAAGACTGAGGCGGCCAAGCAGCTCGCCTACATCATGGGCATTGATCTGATTCGATTTGACATGTCCGAGTACATGGAGCGTCATGCGGTGAGTCGCCTGATTGGCGCGCCTCCGGGCTATGTCGGCTTTGATCAAGGTGGATTGTTGACCGAGGCCATCACCAAGCAGCCGCACGCCGTGTTGCTTTTTGATGAAATTGAGAAAGCTCACCCCGACATCTTCAATGTGCTGCTCCAGGTCATGGATCACGGCACGTTGACCGACAACAACGGGCGCAAGGCCGACTTCCGCAACGTCATCATCATCATGACGACCAATGCCGGTGCGGAGACCATGAACAAGGCCACCATTGGCTTTACCAACCCGCGTCAGGCCGGGGACGAGATGGGTGACATCAAGCGCCTGTTCACTCCGGAATTTCGCAACCGCTTGGATGCAATTGTCAGCTTCAAGGCGCTGGATGAGAACATCATCTTGCGAGTGGTAGATAAATTCTTGCTCCAGCTTGAGACACAACTGACCGAGAAAAAAGTGGAGGTCACCTTCACCGACAAGTTGCGCAAGCACCTTGCCAAGAAGGGCTTTGACCCGCTTATGGGTGCACGACCCATGCAGCGCCTGATTCAAGACACGATTCGTCGTGCCTTGGCCGACGAGTTGCTGTTTGGTCGCTTGAAGGAAGGCGGGCGCCTCACTGTTGAGCTGGATGACCGCGATGAGAGCAAGACCGAGGTCTTGCTTGACATCCAGCCGCTGCCCAAAAAAGAGGGCAAGGCCAAACCAGAGGAAGCAACAGCGCTGTGATTCTGTCTGGAGCAGAACCTGGCTCAGCTGGGTTCTTTCCCCAGTTAATTAAAGCCTTAGCGAAACCCGACCCGGTCCAGCATCTGCTGTATTTTGATCTGGTTCATTCCGATCACACTGACCGGAATGTTCTCTCTTTTGAAGTTGCCGCCAGACATCGCTTGCAGGGCGGGGTTGCTGATGGTGACCCCTTTGGCTATGGGCCATTCGTTGTTTCCGTTGGCAAAGTGCTCCTGGGCGGCGGGGCTGGCTAAATACTCTAAGAACTTGATGGCGTTGGCTGGATTTTTGGCATTTTTCGCCATCGCTCCGCCCGCAATGTTGACATGGGTTCCCCACGAATTCTGGTTCGGGAAAACCACGCTGACCCGGTCTGC
This sequence comes from Comamonadaceae bacterium, assembly GCA_947374105.1. Classification (GTDB taxonomy): domain Bacteria; phylum Pseudomonadota; class Gammaproteobacteria; order Burkholderiales; family Burkholderiaceae_C; genus CANCDA01. The sequence goes on from CANCAO010000040.1 coordinate 9,091, forward strand.
AACGGCCTTGTCTTCGGCTTTATCAGACCGCAGGATGCGGGCTATGTAATAGGTGTTGGTGACTGCAATGCCGCATTCGCCGGAGGCAACGCCTTTGATCTGATCCGTGTCACCTCCCTTGGGTGGATGAACCATATTAGCGACCAAGCCCTTGAGCCAGTCTTGCGTTTTTTCGTCACCCAGGTGCTCCAGCATGGCACCAAACAGTGACAGGTTGTAGGGATGTGAACCAGAACGAATGCAGAGTTTCCCCGCATTTTTGGGCTCACCTAGTTCTTCGTAAGTATCAACATCTTCTTTTTTGATTTTTAATTTGTCATACACGATAACGCGCGCTCGTGTGGAGAACCCGAACCAGGACGAGCTCCCATCCGCCGTAGGCTTGCTACGCAGTTGCTCTGGGATGCTGGTTTTCAAAAAACTGGATTTGACTGGTTGA
>CANCAO010000041.1 GCA_947374105.1 Comamonadaceae bacterium
ATTCTGCGCGATGAACTCCCCATTGCCTTCAAACGCCACGCCACCAGCAAGATCAGCAGCCTGCGCGATCTGGAATCTGTGGGCACCATGGGGTTTCGCGGTGAAGCACTGGCCGCTATCAACTCCATAGCTGACTGCGCCATTCTTTCAAGGGCTACAGACCAATCCAATGCCTGGCTACTGGATGGTCGCACGGGCGAGTTGTCACCGGTAGCGCGGGCGAAATGGAACAATCTAGCGTTGCCACAACATAAACACTTCAGCTGTTAAAAGCCACTCTCCCGAATGGCCACAGCAACGATGCGCTCAATGATGGAAGGTAGCCATGCTTGAGCTTTGCCCTCAATCACCACATTGGCCAACAACATTTGTTGTGATCTGGGTGCGCCATCCAGGGCGATTTGCACGCGATAAAGCGGGTCTCTTGCCAATGCGCTCATGCGTCGCTCATCGCCTGTTGCGCCCAAAGTGGCAACAGGCCCGCCAGACTTGGCGTCCAACATGCTGTGCGGCAGGATAACCGTTCGGCTTTGATCAATGTCAACGATGTGTCCGGTAATGAACTCCATAGATCGCAAAGCCATTCTTGCCCGAGCGGAGTCACCGATACGAAGCCGCTCCACGTCGTTCTGGGACACATAGGTGTCAACAACCCAATGCGTAGGATCGAGCAACACCGCGAGTGGTTGGCGCGATTTAACCCATACGCCAGGCATCAACTGCGAGTCCTGATCACTCAAGACTCCTGTAAATGAGGCGGCAAGCTTTAAGCGAGAATGCTCGCCCTCAAACACCTGCGCTTCGGCCACAAACTTGTCTTGCTGTGTTTGCAGCTGCGCTCTGCGATCTTCACCATCAGAAAAGCCACTGAGGCCAAGGAGTTCTTTACCCCGCGCATCGGCCAATGCGGTGGCTCTTTGCTCAGATATCTGCAAGTCTGGCGAGGACATCGCAAACAAAATATCGCCTTGTTTAACCGAGCCTTCTTTTCCAAGACTGGTAATTTTCCCGGCCAATGGCGCATAAATCACCTCGTGGCGCTCGGGGTGAACCCACCCCACGCCCTGCACACTAGAACTCCAAGGCACTAAAACGAGCGCGACTAAACCGACCCAAAAAATCCAAGCTGCATATCGACGGTTCAACTTGATCTCGGTCTTTCGAGCTATCCACACTTTAATTTCCCCCCATACTGGCCGCGCAATAAACCACACCAACTCGATAAGCATCAAAAATATGCCTAACAGCTTGAATGCAAAGTGGTAAACCAACAAAGCAATGCCCAAGAAAACCCCAAGCCGATACACCCAAGTGACGATGGTAAAAGTAATCAAACCGGCATTGCCATACCCGGGTGTGCGCTCGGGCCAAGGCTCTTCAAATCCCAGCAAGGTTCTTCTGATCCAGGTACGCGCTAAGGCATCACCACGTTCGTGCAAATTGGGAAAATCCAGCACATCCGTCAAGATGAAATAACCATCAAAACGCATGAAAGGGCTGGCATTGAGCAGCAAGGTCAAAAACCAACTGGTTGTGGCCAAGAAGAACAAGGCATTTCTAAACGCCCCATCAGGCACAAGGCACCAAGCAAACGTGGCCAAGCCTGCCAAACCCAACTCGGAAATGATGCCCGCACTGGCAATGGCCAAACGTTGACGTGGCTTGGTGAGCTTCCAACTCTCGCTGGTGTCGGTGTAGAGCATGGGGAACAAAACCAACATGGCCACCCCCATGTGTGCCACTCTGACCCCGTATCGAGTGGCTGTAATGGCATGCCCCATTTCATGCAAGGTTTTGGCAAGCACTAAGGCGACTGTGTAACCCAAGATGCCCGACCAGGTCATGTGATCAACCGCCGTACTGACGAACGTCTCCCACTGCCGAGCGGCCAAAAACAAACCCATCAAACTCAGCGCAACAACAATGCCGGCCGTGGTGCGACTGAACAGCCAATCGACCCAGGGCAGTAACTTGATCAACCATTGCTGCGGTCGAATCAAGGGCACACGAAAAAACAGATAGTTATGCAGCAACCACTCGTAAGGATTTTTTTTCAAGCGTGCCGCACGGTGCTTGAGTTGATCAACCGCTGTAGGCGTGTCGGCTCTGAAGAAGGTGTGCAGGTTTAGAAAATCAACCAATGCAAAAACATCGTCTTCTGTGATGTGCAAAGTGGTCTCAGCATTGACAGAGTCAGCGATGGCTTTGGCACTGCCTTGGTGCCAACGCAGCAAGACTTCAAAATCGATCCATCCAATTCTAAAAAACCGGTTGTTCACTGGGTCTTGCACCATCCATGCGGGTGAACCGTCGTGATTGGCGCTGGCGGGCAAAAGCCGCATTTCTTGCCGCAAGCTGGGCAAGGGCTTGTCGGCCTGTGGCGCACTCAATATCACAGCCCTATCCACTCTCTCACGGCGGCCATGGGTCTGCGAAATAGGTAGTAACCCAGTAACGCCCAATCGCCAGAGATACGCGCTGTACCACTGAGTCCAATGCGTGCTTTTTCACTGCCTTCCTCAAATTGACCGCGCAAGCGATAGGCTGAGACACCCTCTGGACTCAACATGGCTTGGTAACTGGTTTGTAAAAGCACTGCGGGCAGTGGACTCAAGGGTTGTGTATGCAAAAAGAGTCGCAAGGGCGCGCCCGGCTCCAGGTTTAACGCATCCGCAACCGGCAACCACACCAAGATACCGGCGTCTTTGGGGTCAGCCAACTGCATCACGCGTTCACCCGTTAGCACTGGACGGCCCAACCAATCGTTGGGGTCACCAAAAACCGCGATGCCATCACGCTCAGCCTTAACAACAACCCGATTAAGCAAACCCTCAGCCAAGGCCAGTTCAGACTCTTTTTCGTTCACTCGCCCCACAACAGCGGCAAGCTCGCCTTTGCTTTTCAAATCATCAAACGCGCGTTGCTGTGCGATGAACAGGTCAGCACGCGCAACGGCCACGCCGCGCCGTGCCACCTCTCGCCGACTGGCCAGCGAGCTGTCATCCATAGAAAACAATTTATCGCCAGTTTTAACAACGGCATTGGGCTGCACATGAAAGGCACTGATCACACCATCTTGGGGCGCAGCAACCGCCATGGACGTCAGCGCAACAACCTCCGCAGGGGCCAAGGCCGACAAACGAACCGGGATGAACATGGCCAACAACAGACACCCCAGAATGATCTTGGGCAAGCGACCATGAAACATCGAACTCAGGTTGGTTACCCACGACCGAGGCCCACGATTGAGTGCATCAAGGCAATAGCCATAGGTCTGGTGCGCACGATTGAGCAAGTCGAGCTCAGCATCCTCCCAAAGCGAATCACGCGCATACAACACCAAACCAATTTGTTGACCCGCAGAATTAAAGAGTGCAGCAACCAAGAGGTGCGCAGGCAACCACTCTTCCCACCCTTCAACGAGGTCTGGCGAGGTGTTTGGAAAATCGAGTTTTTGACAACCCGATTGACGCTCCATACTTTGAACAAAACGACCCAACCAAACCGCATAAGGAGAGTCTTCGGCCACGCTAACCAAGCCCGAAGCGGCGCAGAGCTTGAGTCGGCCATTCACGTTGCATGTGAAAAAAGCCGCTTGCCGATAATCCAGCAAAGTAAATACTTCGTTGACAACCGTGAAACCCAATTCGACGGGGCTAGTTGCATTTTGAGCGCGTTGCTCCAGATGCAACAAAGCAGCCAAAGAGGCGGCTCCGGCCAACTCAAGAGAATCACTCATACCTCACCGCAGACTGGCAATATGGGCTACACCACTCATGCCCGGCAACAGATCGGGGGTGTTTTTGACAATGGTAGCCTCAATCTCAATGGTTTGACTGACCGGATCGACACGGCTGTTCAAGGCCAACATGCGCGCTGAGTAGGTTTTTCCGGTCTCATCAATCACCACATCAAACACGCGACCGGCCTTCATCTGCCCCAACAAGCGTGACGGCACATTAAGCTTTAAGCGCAATGGCCCGTTTTTGATCAAATCAACCATGGCTTGACTGGGTGTCACACTCATATGGGTGCGCACGTGCACTTTCGCCACTCGGCCTGACCAAGGGGCTTTGATGGTGCACAAGTCCACCTGCGCACGTTGCAACTCCACCTGCGCCCTGCCCTTGGCCGCCGCACTGGCGGCCAGTGCCACTTCAACGTCACTGGCTTGCTCTAGGCCTTGCATGCGCACCTTGGCTTCGTGGGCTTCAACAGCACCCGACAGCTCCGCGTTGGCGATGTTCAGGCGCGCCACAGGCTCCTCACAGTCAAATTCAACCAAGGTTTGCCCTGCTTCAAAATGCACGCCGATAGAGACGTGCAATTTTTTGATCTTTGCCGTCACGGAGCTGGACAAGGTGGTCTCTCTATCGGCCACCAAGAGCACGCGAATAGCGTTAACGGGCGTCACGGCAACAAGGGCTTCCTCTGACTTGGAGGGTGAGGCCACAGAGGTTATGACTGGAGCGGCAATAGGCGCTGTTGTGGACGCTGCAACAGGGTCTGTGGATTTGATTTTTTGAGTGCCCCCGACCTGGGCGTTGGCAAACACGCAGCTCAACAGCAGGCTGGCACATACGCCATTCAAGATCAATTTTTTCTTCATCATTTTTTATCCTCTAAAGCTATGTCGTTGAGCCAGTTTTTAATTTGCGGGAGTTTGGACGTCACTGCGGCAATCAGGCTGGATTCGTAGGTTGCGTCTCGCGCTTGAGGGGGTAGTGTGCTGGCAAAGAACGTATGGCCTTTGGCTTGGCCTTTGAGGTCGGTGATTGACATGAGCCAGTTGATTTTTTCCAGGCCAGGCTTGGCTTCTTTTTGCAAGGTCAAGGTAAGCGGGACGCCGTGCTCGGGGTCGAGGGTGACTTGGTTGCGTTTGAACAACTCCATGATTTGGGATTTCATGCGAACGCCCATCACGGTGTCATCGACACCGGCCAGCTTCAGGTTAACGCCAGGGGCCGGGTTGAAGAGGATTGAGCTCATCTTGAGGGCTTCTTTTTCGCTGCTCTCCAGGTGTCGTTGAACACGCTGCGTGAGCTCAGGAATGTCGTTGCCGTCAAAGTCGTCCGGTATGGGGTCAAAGCCCAAGGTGTTGTACAAGCGGCCAAAGGCAATTTGTGCATTGGCATAGGCGCTGGCGCGTTGGTAGTTGCCCAACACGGAGCGGGCTTGTGTGCGAATCACTTCCAGTTCGCTGTCCAGTTTGGCCGTTGCCGATGCGCGCATGTAGTTGGCCATGCGCAAATCAACCTGCGACGAGGTTTCGGACAGCTGGAAGTCTTCGAGTGTCAAGCGGTAGCGCTCAACACCAATGCGCAATTGGGTGATGACGGCCATCGATAAGGCCATGCGCCGGGTTTGATCGGTTTTGACTTGTTGATCTTGCGTGCTCTTGAGTGTGGGCAAGGCGAGCAATTGCATGAGGTTCCAAGAGACTTTACCGCCTGCCTGAGCCCAGCTGTTGTTGTACATCAAGCTGTTGGAGCTGTACTGCATGCTGGTGTCAAAGCTGATGCCGGGCAATATGTTCAGGAGTTGTTTTTTCGCTTCGTCTGTGGTGATGCGTTTTTTGAAGTCTTCTTCGCGCAGTTCGGGGCGTTGGAGTAGGGCTAGTTCTTCCAGCTTGAGTAGGTCTGTGGGTGCGGGTGGGAGTTTGGCTTCAGAGGTTTCGGCAACCACAATCACCGTGCCGGGCTTGACATTCATCATGGCGGCCAGTTCGCGGTTGGCGAACTCCAGGTCTTGACGCCGTTGGTTTAGAAATGAGATGGTGTCGATCAGGGCTCGCTGGTAGTTCAAGGCTTGTAGGGGGGAGATGATGCGCTGAACTTCAGCCTCGCGTGAGCGGGTCAGGGCGAGGTTGGCGCGTTGGAGGATGTCTTGGGTTTGTGCGAGCAAGCGCTGTGCGCCTAGAGAGCGCCAGTAGGCTGATCGTGCGTCTTGGATCAGGTTTTGAACGACTTTGCGGCGGCGCTCTTCGGCGATGAGGAATTGGTTGGCTTGTTGGCGGGCCCGGTAGTACGAGACGCCGAAGTCGAGCACGTTCCAAGAGAATTCAGCGTTCGTCAGTGAGAAGCTGCGGTCTTCTGAGGTGGAGGGGCGCAGGGAGGGGATGCCGTCTACTATGCCCACGCTGGTTCCGCCTGAGTCGTTGCTGCGGGTTCGGTAGCCGGCGGCAACGGTCATGCGGGGCAGCATGTCATAGGTGGCATAGTCTGCCAAGCCCATGGCCAAGGCGGATTCCATCTTTTTAAGGCGGTAGTCAAGGTTGTAGCGCAGTGAGCGGGCAATGACTTCGGCCAAAGTGACAGGGTGGTCAATGGGCAGTTGGTCTTTGTACATGAGCTCGGTGTCGGCTTTGACGCGCTCACGCACCTCGTCTTGTGTGGCCAGCTCTGGGGTGACGCTGCAACCAGCCATTAAGAGAACGGCAACGATGCTCGTTGTTTTTTTAATTGCAAATTCTTTGACGTTCATGTTCATGTTGATATCCATATTCAGTACCGAAAAACGTTGTTGTTAGATTGCGCAGATTAGATTTCGAAAGGAGGCGGGACTTTAACCGCACGCATTTCAAAAATAATCAACTGACTTCTAGCTGCTTCACCACGGCCTTGTCTCGAACAAGGCGAGGTCGGAAGTCACTAGCACTGCGACGCAATTGGGCACCAAAGCTTTCGGCTGAACGGCGTTGCAGGTGGGTTGCGAACAGCGCATCGATTTTGTTCAGGTCAAGATTCATGGTTTTCCCGATCAGGTCTGCATCTTCTATCTCCGTTCGCAGGGCCACTGGCACGGTATCCAGCTTTGCAGGTTGTGAGCCGTTGTTGAATGGGTCAGCTGGTTGGTCGATTGCCGTCTCATCAGAGAGTGCCCACAGCGTGTCGTTGCTGAACAAGGCATTCATGCCAGTCAAAGAATTGATGCTTGCATCAACCCGAAGATCCCTTGCAGCAATCTCTAAACGCGACGAGTTCACGACATCGTGAACATACTGACCATTTTCAAGGCCAAGTGACCCATTTCGAATCGACTGCGTCACATACACAGCGTTGTGGTTCTTTGCATTCAAGTCTCGCTTCTCAGCAGCCATCAAACCTTTACTGCCAATTTGATTGCCTTGTGCAAAATTAAGACCATTGTCTGGCGTATGGGTGAGTTCACTCAAAGTTGCCGTGTCGGTTTCAACGCGACCTTGTCCTGAATTCAACTCGATAGAACTTCTAGCTCCCTCAATCGCATACAACACAAATAGAGCGGGATCAGCCATGGTCTCAGACACGGGAACATCTGTATTGCGATCTAGGTTCGTATAGGAATTAGTGCCGTTCAGGGCATTGATGGTCGGTGTTTCAAAGTTTCTGTTTGACAAGTCAACCATGTAGGTCTTTGTCGTGCGTGCACTTCCTGGGTTACCTGCTGTGTCTGTGGTGGCCACACTGACGATCACCGAAGTGCTCGCAGCCAAGTCGCTGCCCAGTACTTTGATGCTGTAAACGCCTTCGGCGTTGACCACTGTGCTGTAGGTTTTTCCGTTGACCACGAGGCTCACGGTGTCGCCCGCATTGAACTCCCCACTCACGGTGCCCGTGATGGCGATGGTGGTGTCCGCTTCTGCGGCGTTAATGATGTTGTCTGCGGTCACCGGGTTGATGTTGACCGTGGGCACAGGGGCGGTGACGTCGACTTTGTAGGCCTTGCTGGCAACGCCGCTGCCCGGATTGCCGGCAGCATCGGTGGTGACCACGCTGACCGCGATGCTGAAGTCTGCGTCTGCAGCCAGATCGACGCCTGTCACACTGATGTTGAAGACGCCTGCGGCGTTGACTGCACCGGTGTAGTTCACTCCGTTGATGACCAGCGTGACGATGTCACCCGCCTTGAACTCGCCCCCCACTGTACCGGTGATGGCGATGGTTTGATTTTTCTCAGCCGCATTGAGGATGTTGTCCGCAGTCACGGCGTTGAGCGTGATGGTCGGCGTCGGGGCGATGATATCAACTATGTAGGCCTTGACCGCGCTTGCGCTGCCAAAGTTGCCTGCGCCGTTGCTGGTTGTCACGCTGGCATTCACCGTGGTGCTGGCGGCAAGGTCGCTGCCCAGCACTTGGATGCTGTAAGCACCTGTGGCGTCAACTGTACCGCTGTAGCTTGCGCCGTTAATCACCAGCTTGACGGTGTCGCCTGCGTTGAACTGTCCACCCACTTTGCCGGTAATGGCAATGGTTGTGGCTTTTTCTGCGGCGTTCAGGATGTTGTCGGGCGTAACCACGTTCACGGTGATGGTGGGCACGGGGGCAATGAGGTCAACCCTGTAGGTCTTGGTGTTGGATGCGTTACCAGGGTTGCCCGCTGTGTCCACCGTAGTCACGCTCGCAGCGATGGTGCGGTCTGCGTCTGCGGCCAAGTCAGTGCCCGCCACATTGATGCTAAAGACGCCTACTGCGTTGACAGCACCGGTGTAGTTCACACCGTTGATGACCAAGGTAACGATGTCGCCCGTGCGGAACTGACCACCCACTGCGCCGGTGATGGCAATGGTTGACGCTCGTTCTGATGCGCTCAATACGTTATCTGCCGTCACGGGGTTGAGTGTGATGGTGGGCACAGGCGCTGTGACGTCCACCGTGTAAACCTTGGTGTTAGCTGCACTGCCCGGGTTACCTGAGGCGTCTACAGTGGCCACGCTGGCGGCGATGGTGAAGTCAGCGTCTGCGGCCAGGTCGGTGCCGGCCACAACAATGCTGAAGACACCTACAGCGTTCACAGGGCCGGTGTAGTTCGCGCCGTTGATGACCAGGGTGACGATGTCGCCCGTGCGGAACTGACCTCCCACTGTGCCGGTGATGGCAGTCGTGGATGCACGCTCTGCGGTACTCAGGATGTTATCGGTCGTGACCGCGTTGACGGTGATCGTAGGCGCAGGGGCTAGGATATCTATCGCGTAAGCCTTGGTGTTGGCTGCGCTGCCGGGGTTGCCTGCGGTGTCGATGGTGGCCACGCTGGCGTCGATGGTGACGTCAGCATCCGCGGCCAAGTCTGTGCCCAGCACATTGATGCTGAACACGCCTGCGGCGTTGACCGTGCCGGTGTAGGTGACGCTGTTGATGACCAGGGTGCCCGTGTCACCCGTTTTGAACTCGCCGCCGACCGTGCCGGTGATGGCGAGGGTGGTGTTCTTTTCTGCGGCGTTCAGGATGTTGTCGACCGTCACCGCATTGACCGTGATGGTGGGCACGGGTGCAACGAGATCGACCGTGTAGGCCTTG
>CANCAO010000042.1 GCA_947374105.1 Comamonadaceae bacterium
GTGATGCTGTCTGTGTTTCAGCAGTTGCGCAATGCTGGACATACGGTGCTGGAATCCGCCAAAATTGGCTCTATGCAACGCCTGCGCACAGTATTGATGACGGCCATGCTCGCGGCTTTGGGGCTGCTGCCCATGGCGTTGAGCCATGACATCGGCTCTGAGACTCAGCGCCCGCTAGCCATCGTTGTGATTGGTGGCCTGTTCACCGCCACGTTGCTGACGCTGGTGGTGCTGCCGGTGTTGTATGTGGCCTGGTTTTCGAGACTAAAGGCCGAAGACCAACTGACCCAACCCACCACGGCGCTTTAACCCTCCTGGCCCTTAATCTCAATAGGGCTCTGAGGACTCCAGCGCTTGAGCAGCAGGGCATTGGCCATGACACTGACTGAACTCAGCGCCATGGCAGCCCCAGCAAGCACTGGGTTTAAAAACCCCAGCGCGGCCAGCGGAATACCCGCCACGTTGTAAGCAAAGGCCCAGAACAGGTTTTGCCGAATCTTGGCCACGGTGCGCGCTGAGATATCCAAAGCCGCCAGCACCAGCATGGGATCGCCGCGCATCAAAGTGATGCCCGCTGCGTGCATGGCCACATCGGTACCGCCCCCGCCTGGATTCGCCATGGCCATGCCCACATCGGCCGCAGCCAGTGCGGGTGCGTCATTCACGCCGTCGCCCACCATGGCCACGACATGACACCCACGTTTGTCGCTGCGCATACTGCGCTGCCCCCCGTCCCGATCACTGCGAGCGCGCCGCTCCTGAAGAAAGTCTTGTTTGAGTTCTTGCACTTTTGCCACCTTGTCTGCGGGCAGGACGTCGGCGACCACTTCGCCGAACTCGGGACGCAAACCAAGGCGTCGGCCCATGGCTTCGGCAGCGGCCCGGTTGTCCCCCGAGAGCATCAAGGTGCGAATGCCGCGCGCCCGCAACGCTGCAAGTGCTTCTTTGGCGCCTGGTTTGGGTTCGTCGCCAAACGCCATCAGAGCAAGTAGCACCAAGCCGGTGGGGCTGCGTTCAGCCATCGCGGAGACGGTCGCGCCCTCCACCCTTAGCTGCGCCATTGTCACGCTCATTTCACCCAGGGCTACGCCCAGCTCTTCCATCCAGCGCAAGCTGCCGATCAGTAGATTTCTTCCGGCCACCTCGCCTTCAATGCCTCGCCCCGGCACCGCACGCATGTTGTCAGGTGTACTCAAAGTCGCTGCGCGCTGTGTTGCTGCAGCCAACACCGCACGCGCCAACGGGTGCTCACTGCCGCTTTGCAAGCTAGCCGCCAAGGCAAGTATCTGCCGCTCATGATCACGATCAGTGCTCATGGACGGTGAAAGGATCAAGGCCGTCATTTGCGGCTGTCCCACGGTAAGGGTACCCGTTTTGTCGAACACAACCGTGTCCACGCGGTGCGCAACCTCCAGCGCCAACGCATCTTTGATCAATATGCCGTACTTGGCTGCTACGCCAGTTCCCGCCATGATGGCCGTGGGCGTGGCCAGCCCCAGCGCACAGGGGCAGGCGATCACTAGCACCGCTACCGCATGGATCACAGCGGTTTCAAATGCAGCGCCCTGCCATAACCAGCCCCCCAAGGTGAGCAGCGCCACGCCCAACACCACTGGCACAAACACGGCCGACACTTGGTCAACTAGTCGTTGAATCGGCGCTTTAGTCGCTTGAGCGTCTTCTACCAGGCGAATGATGTGGGCCAGAACGGTCTCGCTACCCACGGCCTTGACTTGCATGACGATACGCCCCTCGCCGTTGATGGAACCCCCGGTCAAGGCAGCGCCCTCATCCTTGTCCACCGGCACAGACTCCCCTGTGAGCATGGATTCATCCACTTGGGTGTGGCCTTCAAGCAAATGCCCATCCACGGCAACGCGTTCGCCGGGGCGCACCACCAGCCGGTCGCCCACAAGCACATCAGCTAGTGGTACGTCCACTTCGCCCGCGACACCGAGTACATGCGCCACCTCGGGACGCAAGGCGTGCAAGGCACGGATTGCTGCTGTGGTCTGGCGTTTGGCGCGGGTCTCCAGCCATTTACCCAAAAGTACCAGCGTGACCACCACCGCAGAGGCCTCGAAATACAAATGCACCATCACACCGGGTGCAGCGCTCAGCCACAGCCACACGGACAGCGCCCAGCCCGCCGTGGTGCCTATGGATACCAACAAATCCATATTGCCGGTGAGCGCCTTGAGTGCTTGCCAGCCCGATTTGTAAAACCGCGCCCCCAGGATGAATTGCACCGGTGTTGCCAATGTAAACTGCAACCAAGCGGGTAGCATCGCGTGCTGCCCCCACACACTAGCCAGCATCGGCCACACAAGTGGCAATGACAGCACTAGGCCGACAGCCACCGGAATGAAACCGATCCAAGCCGAAGCCGAGGCCACCTTGTCTTGGGCCTCGGGGGTCAAGGGCTCGTAGCCCGCATCGCGTACAGCACGACGCAAACGCGCTGGCATGTCTTCCGCAGGGACGAAAGATACCCGGGCCGACTCCGTGGCCAGATTCACATTGGCATCAATAACGCCTGGAATTTTTTTGAGCGCACGCTCGACCCGGCTGACGCAAGAGGCGCACGTCATGCCGCCAATGCCGATGTCCAAAGCTGTGTCCACCACCGTCGCTTCCTTCAAGTCGGGTTTTCCGTTCATCAGATCAGAGTGCATGGGTTGCCCTTTAAAGTGGCTGAGGTCAAAATGCAGCTGGCGTTGAGCTAAGGAGATCCAACTTGAAAGTTTCTTTGTTTGAGTTTTTAGAGGTCAGCCTCAAGGCTCGGTCGACCGTGATCAAGGCCACCTACCACCGCTTGGTGCAACAGTACCACCCCGACAAGAAAACCGGTACTCAAGCATCAGTATCACTGAAAACCACATGTAAGCCCAGCGAACCGATTCGAACAGCAAGCCCAAGCTTCATCCCTTTGCTTTTCTTCGGCTTAAGTCAGTAACCCAACATCATTTTTGTACAGGAACATCCCATGATCCACATCTTTGAAGTCACCGGCATGACCTGCAACCATTGTGAACGTGCCATCACGCAAGCCATCCTTCAATCAGACCCGCAAGCCGAAGTCAAAATTGACCGCGCCATCAACCAGGTGGAGGTGCAATCACAGCAATCCCATGAAGTGCTAACGCAAACGATTGAACAAGAAGGTTACGTCGTCGTTTCCTGAAATTTTCTAGGGTTTGACGACTCAACACCGTCCTTGAATAATCAAGTCATACAACTGTTTCTCAACCCGCATTAAGGAGTCTCATCATGAAAATCAATATTGGTCGGATGGAGCGCACGATTCGTATCGTGGCAGGTCTCGTTTTGGTGGGATTGGCAGCCACTGGTAATGTAGGTTGGTGGGGGTGGCTGGGTTTCGTACCTTTGGCTACCGGATTGGTCGGTTGGTGTCCTCCTTACGCCATGCTGGGCATCAGCACCTGCCGCGTCAAAGACGCACCTCAAGGTTGATCCCGAGCATGTCAATGCCACCCTTGACCTCAGTGCGCCGCGTCGAGCGCCTCGTCACAGGTCAGCCCACATCCGACGGTGCGGGCGTCAAATTGACGCGCGTTCTCACACATGATTTGCAGCAGCGGCTAGACCCATTTTTAATGCTGGACAACTTTGCAAGCGATGATCCTGATGACTATGGTGCGGGTTTCCCCAACCACCCGCACCGGGGGTTCGAGACCGTCACCTACATGATCGCTGGTCGCATGCGCCACAAGGACAGCGCGGGCCATGAAGGTCTGCTGCAAAACGGTGGCGTGCAGTGGATGACAGCGGGGCGCGGTCTGATTCACAGCGAAATGCCCGAGCAGGAAGCAGGGGTGATGGAGGGTTTTCAGCTCTGGCTCAACCTGCCGGGTCGCGACAAAATGTGCGCACCTTGGTACCGTGATATTCAAAGCGCTGAGATTCCTGAACTCACCACAGCGGCACGCGACAGCGCTCAAGGCCAAAGTGGAGTAAAGGTGCGCGTGATTGCGGGCAGTAGCCACGGCGTGAGCGGCGCCATACAAAGACCTACAGATCAATTCCCTACCGACGCTCTCTACCTGGACTTGCATTTTCCAGAGGGCGGAGCTGTCTTTGAGCAGCCTGTACCCGCGCTTCACAATGCTTTTATCTATGTGTATCGAGGCACGGTGCAAGTGCTGGACGACACCGGTAGCGAAACCTCAGTGCCCTTGCACCGCATGGCGATTTTGACCAACACCGGGGATGGCGTGCGATTACAAACCGCGCCAGGCAGCCCACCCACCCGCATCCTGTTGATAGCGGGCCAACCGCTTCACGAGCCGATTGCCCAGTACGGCCCGTTCGTCATGAACACCCGTGAGGAGCTGATGGAAGCGGTGCATGATTTTCAAAGTGGTCGTCTGGCATGAGGTCTTAACCAGGATTCACGTCTTTACCTAGGCTTCGCACACAGACACGCCACAGAAACCACAGCAGCCCAAACTTCGTTCACTTATTTGAAAGGAAGACCCTATGACATCAGCCCTCAAACCCCTGTTACTGGCCAGCTTGATGAGCACGCTGGCGGCGTTGTGCCAGGCACAACCCATGCCTGGCACAGGCCCCAACAGCACTGCACCCAGCCCGGAAATGCGGGCGCAGCACATGACGAAAATGCAGGATCACTGGGCGCAGCGCCAAACCGATCTCAAAGCCAAACTCAAGCTCACGCCCGCGCAAGAAGGGTCCTGGACCAACTTCACGGCGGCCATGAAGCCCCCGGCCGCCATGCAGCACCCCAGCCGTGCTGAGATGGATCAACTCAACACTCCCGCGCGTCTGGACAAAATGCAAGCCTTGCAGGCCCAACATAACGCAGCGATGGACCAGCGCAGCACCGCTACCCGAGCTTTTTATGCCACGCTGACACCTGAACAGCAGAAAGTCTTTGACGCTCAAACGCGTCGGCCTGAGCGACCCATGATGGATCATCACCGGGGCGAACTACGCAAGCCCTGACAGTCCGATCTGTAAGCCCTGACTTATGACGGTCTTCAGGCCCCCAACACCCGGTTCTTGCCCGCCCGCTTTGCCATGTACATAGCCTGATCGGCACGTTTGATGGCATCGGCTCCGGTTTCATCATGAACAAACTGGGCCACACCGGCGCTGAAAGTGATGAGCACCTTCTCGCTACCGGCCAGAAAAAATCGCTTTGAGAGTTCGCGCTGTAAACGCGTCATGGCGGCAATACCCTGCTCCAGCGACGTATCGGGCAGCAGCAAGACAAATTCCTCCCCGCCATAACGGGCCAAGGTATCTTGCGGGCGCATGCATTCACGCGCCACGGTGGCCAAGTGTGCCAGCGCCACGTCGCCCGTATCATGACCCTTGCTGTCGTTAAGCTTCTTGAAGTTATCAATATCAAGCAAGGCCACGCACAGTAGGCTTTGCTTGCGCCGCAGGCCTGAAATCTCGCGGTGCAGAGCTTCGTCCAGTCCTTTGCGGTTAAGTGCACCGGTCAAGTGGTCATGCAAGGCCTGAGCGCTCACGCGGTCTAACTCCTGATGCAACTTGGTCAGCTCGGCGTCGGTAGCTTGCGTTTTCTCCCGCATAGCCTGAAGTTCGTCTCGCACCGTCAGGGCTTCGGACGTCATCAGTCGCGTCGCGCCCATGACTTCCTTGAGCACCGGCGCGATATCTTCCAGACTGCGCGCCTGCTCCATCAGGCGAACACTTTCCTCCATCTTGCCGTGGTAGCTACTGCTGGACGCAGTCATCAGCGACATGCGCTCAATGAAGGTAGCCAGCATTTTGCGCAACTCATCTTGTGCCTCTAGCGCCCGGCCCTTAGCGTCTTTTTGCTTAAAAAGAACATCTTTGAGCAGGCGCTCCACTTCATCCAGCCGACGTAAGGTCAAGGGCGGTGCAGCGGCGGTGCGCAAGGCTTCGGTCTGCCCTTTAAGCCAGCTGTCATCCAGACTTAACTCTCCCATGTTCTCAACAATGAGCTGCAGCAGCTTAAGCAGCGTGGCTTTGACCTCGGCCTGGTCTTCAGCCGCAAACGAGAGGCGATGGCTGAAGTTGACCAATAAGGTCTTGGCTGCAGTCACGTCAGTTGCCGGGTCACGCAGAGCAACCAACAATTGACCGGCCTGCGCGGTAAACCGAGAGTCATCTGAACCCAGCGCGGGCAGTGTGCTCTCAACCAGCCGTGCAATTTGCCCCATGAAGTCGGCGGTTAGCGCTGGCGGAGCAGTCAATGTCTCGGTCAAGCCCCTGCCCGACGCGCCGTTGGGCGCGTCGGGCATCACAAAGCCCGCGTAAGCCAGCAAGGCACTCTCCACGCCTTGCCAATTGCGCTGATCAATGGCCGAGTTCAACAATCCTTTTTGTTTTTGCTGCCCCGGATTTTTCAGCGGCAAGGCCTGTGCAATCTGCCTCAGTGGGGCGGCTGGAAAGGCCGACACATTGGGTATGCCTGCAATCTCGTTGTAGATTGATTGGTAATTGACAGGCGTCGGCGCGAGCTTTTTGACGGTCAATTGCTTGAGCGTTTCACGTGCCACTTCAAAAGGTTTGCTTTCGGTCATAGATCCCCCGTAACTTGCAAAGATTATCCAGAGCAACCCGTTCGGATAAACCATGAATTGGCAGGTTTTTGGCACCCGTGCTACATTACCCAACTAGCTTTTGGCGACTTGGTACGACGGTTGAGACGCACACGCCGCCTGCAGCATACGATGCGCCTCCCCCGATTTACGCAAGGAAACCACTGATTTATGGCTAAAGAAGACCTGATTGAAATGATGGGCGTTGTGAACGAGGTTCTGCCCGACACGCGCTTTCGCGTGACGCTGGACAATGGTCACCAACTGATCGCTTACTCCGCCGGAAAAATGCGCAAAAACCACATCCGCATCTTGGCGGGTGACCGTGTGTCTCTGGAACTTTCGCCCTATGACCTGAGCAAAGGCCGCATCAACTTCCGTCACATCGAAGGCCGTGGCCCGATGGTGCCGCGTCAGCCGCGCTAATCTTCACACAACACAACTTCGCTTCAACACAGAAGCAAAGCATGAATGGCCAAGTCGCACTGCCTAGCAGGAGTTTAAGTTGAAGTACTTAGGCCCAAAAAGCGACTTGGACAACTGGCCATTCCTAGATATTGATCTTGACGAAGGTATTCTCAGTATCACCTTGAATGGCCCTGAGCAGCACAACACCATCAGCACGGGGATGTCTTTGGTGATGGGGCAAATTCTGGCCGTTATCAGCGGCGATGAATCAGTCCGCGTCCTGGTGGTGAGTAGCAAGAGCGATAGTTTTTGCAAAGGCTTTGAAGTCAGCGAGCTCTTGGACGAGACGCCTATAAACAACGTGCACGCTAAGGAGTGGCAGTTGCTGCCACAGCCCGTCATTGCCATGGTGCACGGACAATGCCGCGCGGGCGCAATCGCTCTGATCAAGCGCTGTGACATTGTGATCTGCGCTGACGATACTTGTTTTGCGCTGAATGATCAGTCGTTCGACGCTATTGAGGCCCAGCACAATGGTCTTGTGACCTTTAGCGTGCCTGCCTCGGAGCTACAAGCCCAGACCCACTCATTGGCGCGCGAACTCGCCAGCAAGGATACCCTGGCACTTCGCTTCACCAAGGAAACCCTGCAACGTGTGTCCGACATCCCTTGGGACGAGGTGTTGGCTTTCACCTCGTCCAAGCAGGCTGAACTCAAGACGCTACAAGCCGGACGACCATCAGCGCGCGCTTCGGCCATCGAGAGTTTTCTCGCGGGCAAATCCAAACCTGGCGCGGGGGCTTAAGTCCATGCTGCAAATCAGAGACATGGGCGACGGCATCCGCTGCATCGGCCTGAACCGCCCTGAAAAACGCAATGCCATTGGCGTAGAGATGACACTGGCGCTTGAAGAAATTCTTGTCCGTACCAAGGGTGACCCCGCTGTGCGCGTCATCGTCTTCCATGGCATTGGCGGTCACTTCTGCGCGGGCATGGATATGAAGGATTTTTTCGACAGCTCAACCCGCTCACCCGAGTTGCTGAGCCGCGCCCGCGCCGCGACAGAGCATTGGCGTATACAGCTATTGCGCGAGATGCCGCAGCCCATCATCACGGCGGTGCAGGGTTATTGCTTGGGTGGCGCGTTACCCATACTTGCGGCCTCACGCGTGGTAATCGCCCAGCACGATGCAAAGTTTGGTCTGCCAGAAATCAATTTCGGTTTCGTTCCCGGCGGGCAAATCATCAAAGCGGTGAGTGAAGTGATGACGCCGCGCGCGCTGGCCTATGCGGCGTTGACCGGTCGGCCTTTCACGCCCGAGCAAGCACAGACGAGCGGGCTGGTGACGACGCTGGTGGAGGATGACCCTTTTGACGCAGCGCTCGCCTTGGCGCGCACGCTGGTCTAGCTCACAGCCCCAAAGTCGCAGCAATGATGTTCTTCTGAATCTCTGAGGTACCGCCACCAATCGTGGCCAAGCGTGAGTCGCGGAAGAAGCGCTGCATCGGGTATTCCATGCTGTAGCCATAGCCACCCAGTATTTGCAGGCACATGTCGGAGATAGTCTTATAGGACTCGCCGACGTAGTACTTGATGACGGCAGTGTCGGCGCGTTGGGCTTGGCCGTTTTCCATCAACCAGGCGTAGCGGCGCACCATGGTGAAGGCCGTATCGAGCATCACCTTCATGTCGGCAAATTTGTGCTGCGTGACTTGAAAGCTGCCAATCGGTTTACCAAACTGGTGCCTTGTTTTGGCGTAGTCCAGCGCAAACTCAAACGCCCGTCGCGCCGCGCCGATGCGCACGGCAGAAAGGCACAGCCGCTCGTAGCGCAGCGTGTCTTCACACACTGCCCAGCCCTGGTCGAGCTGGCCCAGCAAGGCTGTTTTAGGAACACGCACATCGGTGAAAGTCACCTCGGTGGTGCCGATGGCATGTTGGCCTAGCGTGGCAATTTTTCGCACCTCGATGCCGGGCAATTGGGTGTCGATCATCAAGGTGCTGATGCCCAGTTGCTTCTTGCCCAAATCGTTGGTGCGCAGCGCTACCAAGGCATAGTCGGCGATGTCCATGCCCGAAGTCCATTGCTTGCGCCCGTTGACGATGAAATAGTCGCCATCCACCACAGCGCGGGTTCTTAAAGCGGCAGCGTCAGAGCCCGAATCAGGCTCTGACAGCGCAAAGGCGAAGGACAA
>CANCAO010000043.1 GCA_947374105.1 Comamonadaceae bacterium
AGCACCAGCTCAGGCGGCTTCCCTGTCATCACCTTGACGGAAAAAGAATTCGGCGTGGGGCTCAAATTCACACCCACCGTGCTGGAAGGCGGGCGCATTCACTTGAAGGTCGCACCCGAAGTGTCTGAACTGTCCCAGACCGGTTCGGCCTTTACCACCGTCGGTGGCGTCTCATCTGTTTTGCCCAGCATCACCACCCGGCGTGTGCAGACCACGGTGCAGTTGATGGACGGGCAGAGCCTGGCGATTGCCGGACTGATCAAAAATAATGTGAACGAAACCATCAAACGGGTTCCCCTGCTGGGTGAGATTCCGATTCTGGGCGCCTTGTTTCGCAGTAGCGAGTTTCAGAACGACCGCACGGAGTTGATGTTCGTCATCACCCCCAGGTTGGTCAAACCCTTGAACATCGCCCCCACCTTGCCGACCGACAACTTCACACCGCCAAGCCGCAGTGAGTTTTTCCTGGGCGGCAAACTCGAAGGCAGTGGTAACGCCGAGATAGCGCCCGACAAGCCCAGTGCTGCTCCACCTGCCAAGCCCCAGTCGGGTGGTTTTGAACTCAAGTAATGGAGAGACGACATGACTACCCATAAACACTTTTCTTTGTCGCTGATGGTCGCCATTTTGGGATCCACCGTCTTGGTCAGCGGGTGCGGTATCCCCACCACACCGGACATGAACGCCAAGTTTGGAGATGCTGTTCGCGCTTCGCGGCAACAGCAAATTCTCAACCCGGCGGCCCCAGTGGGCAACAACCCGGTGCTGGGCATTGATGGTCAATCGGCAGCCAGCACACAAGACCGGTATCACGACTCCTTCAAATCCCCGCCAAGCACCTTCAATGTGCTCAATATTGGCGGTTCGCTTTCATCGCAATGATGTTTGATCACCATGTTCACAAAACTATCCATCATTTGTGCGTCCGAGAATGATCTCACCGCACTGGCATCGCCCGACTTGGCCAACCTTGGCGTCGTGTTGAGCGCGCATGCTGGGTCGGCCAAAAATCTGGCTCGTGTCTTGGCCGCAGATCAGCCGGACGTGGTGTTGATGGATTTTGTTGGGGCAGACGACAAGGCCATGGAGCAGATCGAGATGGCCCTGCGCTCGGCGCCGGGCACACACATGGTGCTGGTCAGCCCTGATCGATCGGTAGAGTTCTTGATGCGCGCCATGCGCGCCGGGGTGCGCGAGGTATTGCCCGCCCCCATGAGCACTCTGACCGTGCAGTTGGTGGCCAAACACGCCCATAGCCGACAGCCCGCCAAAATGCAAGCGCCACACCATGCAGGTCGGGTGCTGGCCATGATCCCGGCCAAAGGCGGCCCGGGGGCCACCTTCTTGGCCACCAATCTGGCCTATGCCTTATCCAAGCAGGACAAGCGAGTCGCTTTGTTGGACCTGAACCTGTATTTTGGCGACGCAGCCATGTTCCTCAGTGATAGCCGCCCCGTCTCCAGCGTGGCCGATCTATCGCGCCAAACGCAACGCCTGGACGCTGCCTTGCTGCAATCGAGCATGATCAAAGTCAACGACCATTTGCACGTGCTGGCCGCGCCCGAGTCACCCGATGATGTAGATGCCGTGACCACCGCGGGTCTTGAAAAAATCATAGACATTGCGCGGCGCAATTACGATTTTGTCATCCTCGATGTGAGCAGCACACTCGATCCCGTGGCGGTCAAAGCGTTGGACTTGGCCGATGCCATTTACCTGACCCTGCAACTGACCATCACCTTTGTGCGTGCGGCCAACCGCATGGCCACCGTGTTCAAGGTTTTGGGCTACCCGCGTGACAAGTTACGCATCATCGTGAACCGCTTTGAAAAGGGTGGTGAGATATCTCTGGCCGATGCCGAGAAATCGATGACGCTGAAAGTCGAGCGCGTCATTCCCAATAGCTACGCAGCCGTCAGAGCGTCGGTAAACCAAGGCATTCCGCTGATCGACATGGCCCCGCGTGACCCGGTGACCCGTGCTTTGCAAGAGTGGGCGGAAGACCTTGCCCCCAGCGCTGCCCAGCCCAAGGTCGGGTGGTTGCAAGGCTTGCTGAAATCGGCCTGATTCAAAGCAGATGAAACAACGAGTCCAAGGGGGTAAACATCATGAGCCTAAGAGACCGGATACAAAACCAAGAAACGTTACTACAAGTCGTTGACATTGGTGTCAAAGCGCGTTTAAACGCAAGCCCCGAGTACTACCAGCTCAAGACCAAGTTGCACAACCAATTGCTGGGACGCATTGACCTGGAAGTGCTTGGCAGCATGACGCCAGAGCACTTGAAAGCCGAGCTGGGTGTGCTGGTGGAGCGCTTGCTAGGGGAGTCAGGCGCGGCGCTGAACGCCACAGAACACCGCAAGATGATTCAGGACATTCAGAACGAGGTCATGGGCCTGGGGCCACTCGAGCCCTTGCTGGCAGACCCGACGATCTCCGATATTTTGGTCAACGGCCCTCAAAAAGTGTATGTGGAGCGACATGGTCGTATTGAGTTGACCGACATCACGTTCTCTGATGTGGGCCACCTGATGAAGATCATTGACAAAATCGTCTCCCGCATTGGACGCCGCATCGATGAATCCAGCCCCATGGTGGACGCACGCTTGCCCGATGGCTCACGGGTCAACGCCATCATCCCGCCGCTGTCACTGGATGGCCCTTTGCTCTCTATTCGTCGGTTTGCTGCCGTGCCGTTGCGGGCGGAGGACTTGATCGCGAATAAATCGCTCACACCAGAACTTTCGCAGTTACTGGCAGGCATGGTTCGCGCCAAGATCAACATCTTGATTTCAGGCGGCACGGGCACGGGAAAAACAACGCTCCTCAACGTGCTGTCCAGCGCGATACCGGCGAACGAGCGCATCGTGACGATTGAAGATGCGGCTGAGCTGCAATTGCAGCAACCGCACGTGGTTCGGCTGGAGACACGGCCATCCAACATTGAAGGCAAGGGCGAGGTCAATCAACGGGCCTTGGTGCGAAACAGTTTGCGCATGCGCCCTGACCGCATTATTTTGGGCGAGGTTCGTGGTGTCGAGGTGGTGGACATGCTCCAGGCCATGAATACGGGCCACGAGGGCTCCATGACCACAGTACACGCCAATACACCGCGTGACGCATTGACTCGATTGGAAAACATGGCAGGCATGGGTGGCATGACCATTCCCCCGAAGGCCATGCGCCAACAGATATGTTCGGCCATCTCGGCCATTATTCAGATTGCCCGGCTCACCGACGGACGGCGCAAAGTGGTCAGCGTGCAAGAGGTCGTTGGCATGGAGGGGGACATCATCACCATGCAAGAAATCTTCGCATTCACACAGACCGGCCTTGCGCAAGACGGGACTGTGTTGGGATATTTCCATGCCACGGGTGTGCGACCCCAGTTCATGGGACGGCTGAAATCTTATGGCATCAACCTGGCAGACAAAACCTTTGATCAAAACCATACCTACGAGTGACATCATGACTACGAGTTATTCCCTCTTTGTTGTTTTTGGTTTCATTGCCGTGGTCTTGTTGATGGAGGGCGTTTATGTCTGGTGGAACGACACCCGAAGCCCGGAAGTACAGCGAATTCAAAAGCGTTTACGCGTACTCAACGTGGGGGAGTCCCGTGTTGCCGGAGACATGACACTGCTTAAGCAACGACTGCTGAGTACAAAGCCAGAGCTTCAGCGCTTGTTGATGCAAGTGCCCAAAATTTACCAACTGGATCGACTGTTGTTGCAAGCGGGCTCCACACTGAGTGTTATGCATTTCTGCTCGATTTGTGTGATTGCAGCTTGTGGTGGATTTTTGTTCGCCACGCTTTTAGTCTTGCCGTGGCAGGGGTCGTTGCTGATGATGGCCGTGTTCATCTTCATTCCTGTGTTGTGGCTGATCAGGCAGCGTTCGAAACGGATTGAAAAATTCAATGCTCAGTTGCCCGACGCCATGGATTTGATCAGCCGATCATTGCGTGCGGGACACTCGTTTTCATCGGCTCTGGCCATGGTGGGGAACGAATCCCAGGAACCGATTTCAGGCGAATTCAAAACAGTATTTGATGAAATAAGTTTTGGCATTTCAACCCAAAATGCCTTGCTTAACCTAACAGCCAGAGTGCCCCTGCCAGATGTCCGCTACTTTGTCATGGCCGTGATCATCCAGCTGGAAACGGGTGGCAATTTGGCCGAGCTGTTGAACATGTTGGGCCAGTTGATTCGTCAGCGCTACAAGTTGTTTGGAAAAATCAGGGTGTTGGCTGCAGAGGGGAAACTCTCCGCCATGATTCTTGTGGCCTTGCCGTTTGTTGTGGCAGGTGCATTGCAGGCGCTCAACCCCGGTTACATGAATGGTTTGCTGGCTGACCCCATGGGCATGAAGTTGATTGTTGGCGCGCTGGTGCTGATGGGCGTGGGAGTCTTGGTGATGTGGCGCATTGTCAAAATTCATATCTAGAGAACTATCATGACCATTCAAACTTGGATTCTCACCGTAGTGTTTTTTTCTGTAGCCGGTTTGACGCTCGGGATCGGTATGTGGTGGAGCGGATCACGCACACTCGGGCAGCGCATGGGGCAGATATCCGATCACCCCACTCTGCTTGATAAAACCGCAGAAGTAAGCCATGAATGGCGCGCCAAAGTCGTCAAAATTGCCTCACCCTTTGCGCGCTTGTCAGCCCCCAAGGAAGGCTGGGAAGATTCCAACCTCCGCGTTCGCTTCATGCAAGCTGGGCTGCGTTCTGCGGGGTGGCCGGTGATCTTTTTCAGCTCTAAAACGGTGTTGGCGCTGTTGCTGCCGGGCCTGTTCATGTTGGCGGGCGGTTTAGGCGAAAAATCCAACAGCGAGATGCTGCTCGCTTTAGTCTTGCTTTTGCTGGCCGGCATTGGCTACTACCTTCCGAATGTGTTGCTCTCCATGGCCATCAGCTCGCGCCAGCAGGAAATACGCGAGGCCTTGCCTGACGCCGTTGACCTGATGACGGTGTGTGTGGAGGCTGGACTTGCGTTGGATGCGGCGCTTGCACGGGCCGGAGATGAGATGGATTTACGCAGCCCGGCTTTGGCTGATGAGTTGAACCTGGTGCGACTGGAGTTGCGGGTTGGCGCGACGCGTGAGAACGCTTTGCGTAACTTTGCACTGCGCTCCGGCGTGGAGGATGTAACGACGTTTGTGACCATGTTGCTTCAGTCGGAGCGCTTTGGCACCAACGTGGCGGACTCTCTGCGTATTCTGGCTGAAACCATGCGGGATCATCGCCAAATCAGGGCTGAAGAAACGGCCGCAAAAATACCGGTGAAATTGTTATTTCCCTTGATATTTTTCATTTTTCCATCATTATTTCTAGTATTGCTTGGCCCTGCGTTCATCAGTATTTTCCGCACCATGCTGCCCGCCATGAGTGGGGCACAGTGAGTCAATTCTTGATGAGCCATGCATTGCCAGGCCATGAAAGGGGAAGCTCTTTTGAAAACAAACCAACTCGGAGCGGCAACGGTTGAATTCGCATTGACGGCGACTGTGTTTTTGGCTGTGCTCTTTACGCTCATCGACTTTGCTTACCTGTTTTGGGGCAACCTCTCCATGGCACACGCGGTGCGAGAGGGCGCACGCTACGCGGTGACGGGCCAGTCGGGACTTGACCCTACACCCCAGGGCACGGCGCAAGACCGCTGCGATGCTGCTGTGGAGGCCATTAAAAATCAGTCCATGGGGTTTTATGCCATGGTGTCCCCCGTGGTGACCTTCAAGACCGTCAACAACGACGGCAGCATCACCGTGGTGGCTTGTTCAGCTTCGAATCAGATCACTGTGATCAGCATTGCCAACACTTTGCCTCTGCTCACGCCGTTTCTCAAGCCATTTTTCACCAATGGCAACTACACGTTCACCGTCAGCGCCACCATGAAGAACGAAGGTTTCTGATGCTAAAAATCAAACATTTCAGCGGGCGGCGTGCAACCGGGCGCCATGCATCCATGGGCAGCAGCATGGTTGAGCTGGCATTGATCTTGCCCGTGCTGTTGATTCTGGTTTTTGGTGTGGTGGACTTTGGCCGGGCCCTATTGTTTAACAACATCATGGTCAATATGGGCCGTGAAGGGGCCAACTTGGCCGCGCGAACCACGTCTTCTTCGCCCTTCATCATCAAAGCCCTGACCGACACCGCTGCGCCGCTGGACATGAGCAACCAGGGCGGCATGGTGTACATCGCACGCATTCAAGGCGTCACGGTGGGGGGCACAGTGCGTGCCAATGTGATTGAGCTCTACCGTGCACCCGCAGCCAACACAACATTGGTGAGCAAAGTGTGGACGTGTGGTGCTAACAGTTGGGACACGAATGGCGCGACCAGTGGTAAATGCAATTTGCCCGCAGGTCAAAATCTGATTCCCATCGCGAACTGGACGCTGCCGTTGGCCGATGGGGACGAGGTGCGTGTGGCCGAAGTGCTCTACCACTACACCCCATTGACGGGCTACGTCATGAAAAATGCGGTCGATCTTTATTCAGCTACTGTGCTTTGACAAAGCTTGCGAAGGAGTCCAACCCCATGCGCTCACAAGGTTTAAAACACCAAGCGGGCCAGATTCTTATTCTGGCGGGCCTAGGCTTGGTGATGTTGGTGGGTTTTGCCGGACTGGCCATTGATTCGGGTCGCAGCTATGGCGTGAAAGCCAAACTCAATGCGGCGGTGGATTCGGCTGCCATTGCCGCAGGGCGGGCGCTAACGGTTGGTGCGGACGACGCGGCACGCACTGCGGCGGCCATCACAGCTGGCACCAACTACTACAACGCGAATTTCCCACTCAATTATTTGGGTGCCACACGCTCCAACCCAGTCGTCACGGCCACGCACGACAATACCGGGAAATGGATTGTCAACGTGGCGGGCTCCGCCAACATGCCGACTACTTTTATGGGGGTGCTCGGTTTTAACAACGTGCCGGTGTCGGCCGCTGGGCAGACCATTCGGCGTGATCTGGATGTGGTGTTGGTGATGGACATTTCGGGCTCGATTGGCGGCTCGTTCTCTGCCTTGATTGCTGCTGCCAGAGACAATTTTGTAAAAAAAATGATACCCACTACAGATCGTGTCGGCTTAGTGGCGTTTTCTTCCGGTGCGGTCAATTCAGTCGATATCAATACGAGCGCGCGTGGCTTCGATCAGGCCAATATGGTCACCGTGCTCAATGGTTTGAGCTTGCAACAGTACACCGGCTCTGCCGAGGGCATGCGCTTGGCTTTGAACCAGCTCAACAGCGTGACAGTGGCCAACCGCTCTAGTCTGCGCATGATTGTTTTCTTCAGCGATGGCGCACCGAACATGGTGCCGGCTGTTTTTTGCAATGGCACAGTGGATCCAGGGGGCGTTCCGACGGGCCAATGTCCCGCAGGTTCGGTAACTGGGGATTTATTTTCTGAAATCAATGGTGATGATGCCACCAAAGCCAATTCGCTTTATCAAAATAACGCACTGAATGCTTCAGCTTCTGGCGGCCCTTTCAGCAACATTGCAACATTGCCTAAATTCGGATTGAGCATGACGAAGAGTGATGGCAGTGGCCTTCCCATTCCACTTTCCAGCCAACTCGGTAGTCGCACGATGGTAGATGCATCAGCCGTCACGTTTAGCTTCCCCTACAAAAATACCTTGTGCAATGTAAACCGGGCATCCAGAAACATGCTGGAAAACGTCGCCAATGAGGCACGCAAACAAGGCATCAAGGTTTATTCGATTGGCTTGGGCAACAACTTGGCCAGTGTGGAGCCCAGTGGTTGTGGCTACACCAATATTGAATACGGCAGCACCATCATGAAGCGCGTGGCCAACACCTCAGGCACGGCTGTGACGGCCGCTAACCCCGGCAACCCCGGCTCCGATACTTGGCAGCCCCTTCCACAACCCACAGGGCTTTACGTCCACGCCACGGTGGCGGCTGATCTGGCCAGCGCGTTCAACACCATCGTCAGTGAAATTTTGCGCCTCACCCAGTAGTTCAACCCCTTTACAAGGAGCCTCTCATGAAGCACTATGCCCAACTATTCACGGCCCTGAGCGCCGGTGCCGGGTCTTTGCTGGGGTGTTCCCAGTTTGCTTTGGGGCCTACAGACGCGAGCCCTAGGTTTGCCTACAGAACCGAGGCGTCGTCCACACCCAAGGTGACGCCGGTGAACCGAACCGTGAGCGCTGTGTCTGAGGCCGAGGGCTTGTTCATCATGGGGCGCGCAGCCCATGGTCAGGGTCAATTGGCGTTGGCTGAAGAGCAGTATGCCAAGGCCTTGAGCCTACAGCCCACCCACGTGGGCGCGTTGAACGCCATCGCCGTGATTTGTGCGCAGACCGAGCGCCATGAACAAGCGCACGCTTATTTCAAACGGGCCCTGGCCGCTGATCCCACGGCTGCGCATGTGCATAACAACTTGGGCTATGCCTTGATGATTGCAGGCCGCTTGGCCGAAGCCGAAGTCGCCCTCAAGCAGGCGCAGGCCTTGAACCCAAGCAGTGCGCTGATGCTTAAAAATATGGACTTGTTGGCGCAGTCCAAAAAACGTGAGGAAACCTTGGCGGGCGTGAATGGGGCAACGCCTGCGCCTACACCGACGTCACCGCCCACAGCGGCGCAGCTGTCTAAAGTTGCAACGCCTACAGGGCCGCAGTTGCTTGCGCTTGCACCGCATGTGTATGAGCTGCGCGACGCCGCGCCCCGTGCGGGCGCACCAGTGCAGGCCCAAGCTCCTGTGACTTTGCAAATCCCAGTGATGGCTCACGCTCCGGTGGCGGTGGCCCTTAGCAGCCCCATTGCGGCCAAAGACCCAGTGGTCAGCACATCTTTGCAGGGCATCAAAATCGAAGTCTCCAACGGCGTGGGCATCCGCAACCTGGCTCGCCGCACGGCTGAGCGCCTGGCCCCGTTGGGTGTGGTGACGGCACGCCTGACCAACCAGCCCGGCTACAAACAAACCAAGACCGAGATTTTTTACAGCACCGGGCAGATGGGGGCCGCACAGGCTTTGTCAGCCAAGCTGCCAATGCCTGCGCAAGTGCTGGCCGCTAACGACCTGGGCACGCGGGTGCAAATGCGGCTGGTGCTGGGGCGGGACGTGGA
>CANCAO010000044.1 GCA_947374105.1 Comamonadaceae bacterium
CCACACCAATGCCGTTATTGGCAATAACACCCGCTCCAACCATCAGTCGCCAGCGGCGCGCCAAAGGTTGGTACACCAATCTCATGTGTCGCTCACTTTTAGCTATTTTTTTGTCAGCCCAGTACCAGCGCTCTCGATAAATATCGACCTCTGCCAGGAAGATCACGGGTATGCCTTTGAGCAAAGCGTCTTCAACGGCCTGAGGCAATTCAAATTTAACAAGTGCAGACAGTGACAAGCTCTCTGCGTTGCGCTCCAGCTTGAGGGGTGAAACCTCGGACAAAGCCGTTTCCGCGTGTAGTCCTTGGGCGTGCCCGCCAAACAAGAGCAAGACACAGGTCAGCAGCCCGATCCAATCAAGGCGCGTGTTTTTCCAGCAATGCGTAATAGAAGCCATCATGATCAATCGCCCCATTGTCCGGGACGGGGTCGCTTCTTGTCGCGAAAGTTGGCATTAAATGACCTGGGGACGGCAGCAAAGTGGCTTGGGTGTTGCGCGCAAGAAACGTTTGAATCTGCGCTTGACCTTCTTCTTTGAACACGGAGCAGGTGCAAAACAGCATGCGTCCACCCGGTTTGAGCAGCGGCCAAAGTGTCTCAAGCAACCTCCGTTGTTGGGTTGCCAGTTGTGCCACATCACTTTCCCGCCGCAACCAGCGGACATCGGGGTGACGGCGCACAATACCCGAAGCTGTACAGGGAGCATCTAGCAAAATGGCATCAAACAAAACGCCATCCCACCATTGATCGGGCTGGCCCGCATCCGCCGCCAAGACCTTCGCCTGCAAGCTCAGACGTAGCAATGTTTGCTCTATGCGAGCGCAGCGCAGCGGGTCGATATCCAAAGCAATGACCTGGGCCGACGACAACTCCAGCAAATGCGCCGTCTTGCCACCGGGAGCGGCGCATGCATCCAAAATCCGCAAACCAGGGGATGGGATCAAACCCGTGAGCAGCAGCGGAGCCGCTATTTGTGCAGCAGCATCTTGAACCGAGACCCAGCCCTGATCAAACTCGGGGAGCTGATGCACAGGCACGGGATTGACCAAGGTCACACCGTAGGGGCCGCAAGCCACGGCGGCAATCCCTGCGGCACGTAAGCTCTCCAAATAGCTCGCGACATCCGTCTTTCTTACGTTGATCCGCAAGGTCATCGGTGCCTGCGTGTTATTGGCCTGCAAAATCGACTTCCAGTGTTGGGGGTATTCACGTCGAAGCCGCTCAATCCACCAGACCGGATGATTCCAGATGGCCACTGCTTGCTGTCCACTGTGCGCAACCATCGCCTCACGCTCGCGTAAAAAGCGTCGCAAGCAGCCATTTATAAATCCGGCCTGAGCACGCAGCACTAGGTTCCGTTTGGCGGCTTCAACCGCCTGATTCACCAGGGTAAAACTGTCATAAGGCGCCTCTGCTTCATTCCACACCAGCGCCAATGCCGTACACAACAAGGCATCCACAGCAGGTGCCGGCTTGCGCGTTGCCAGTTGCCGGCTGAGAGCTTCGGCCCGGCCCAGCTCACGTAGTACCCGGTAGGACAAGGACTGAACCCCAGGTCGAATTTCTAGCGCTACCGCATTGAGCGCGCTTGTGCCAGACGTACCTGCGCGTATGCTGGCCAGTACACCGGCCACCTCCTGCAACTGCCTCCAGAGTGGGGGTTTTGAATCAACAGTCAGCATGCGCCCCCCCCCAATAAGCCTGCTTGAGTCGGAAGAGCCAAGCCAGCAAGTTGGCAGGAAATTGCTGAATCCCTCGGTTGTAATCTTGAATACGCTGATTGAACTCCATCCTGTCGTGGCTCACTTGCAAAGCAATGTTCTCCCACTGTTTTTGCAACGTGTCTGGCAAAGACGCCTCTGCTAAGTCTTGCAGTTCGCCACACACTCTGACCCAAGCGTCCTGCAATACGTCATGCGCTGTTTCGAAAGCACGCATGACGAGACTCTCTAATGGCTGATTACTAGCCGCTTTCAGCGAGGTTTCAAATTGCTGGGCAGCCCCCATCAATCCTGCAAGTGAGCTGAATGCTTCATTGTTGATTAGCGTTGAAAAATTGCTATGCACCAACAGTATGTAGTGCCCGTAATGCAACTGAAGCGGTACAAAAGCGGTAATCGCCATGGCACGCAAACGGATCAGTCGGTTATAGGCGCCAACCCCCCAAAACAAGAACACTGCGCAAAACCCCCAGAGTAAAACTGTGTTGCTCATTGCTCTGCTGCGTCTCGGTTCATATATCAACATTCTCCAACACCATTAAAAATGCTCCAAGCCCCTAGAAGGTGCTTGGAGCATTATGCGGTTAGCGCGAACTGAACTTACTCGGCAGCAGCGCCCGCATCAACCTCGACTTCACCCGCCAATTCGGCAGCGTCCGCTTCGGCAATGGCGCGACGCTCAGCGTCGTCCATGTTCTCGCGTACCTTGCGGGCTTCGTGATAAGCCATGCCGGTACCTGCGGGAATCAGGCGGCCAACAATGACGTTCTCCTTGAGACCGCGCAGCTCGTCACGCTTGCCCATGATGGCAGCCTCAGTCAGCACACGAGTGGTTTCCTGGAAAGAAGCAGCACTGATGAAGCTGTCGGTAGACAACGATGCCTTGGTAATACCCAGCAACAAGTTGGTGAACGTTGCCGGCATCTTGCCTTCGGCGCGCAAGGCGTCGTTGGTGTTGAGCATCTCTGACCGCTCGATCTGCTCGCCTGCAATGTAGGTGGAGTCGCCCACGCTTTCCACCACAATGCGGCGCAGCATCTGACGAACAATCACTTCGATGTGCTTGTCGTTGATCTTCACGCCTTGTAAGCGGTAAACGTCCTGTACTTCATCCACGATGTAGCGTGCCAGCTCTTCCGAACCCAAGAGACGCAGAATATCTTGTGGATCGGCAGGGCCGTCCACAATGCTTTCACCCTTGTTGACCACCTGGCCTTCGTGCACCAGGATGTTCTTCTCTTTCGGAATGAGCTCGTCCCACACCTTGCCATCGGGATCGGTGATTTGCAAGCGAACCTTACCTTTGGTTTCCTTACCGAAGGACACCGTACCGGTGACTTCAGCCAGCATGCCTTTGTCTTTCGGTGTGCGGGCTTCAAACAACTCGGCCACACGCGGCAAACCGCCGGTGATGTCGCGCGTTTTCTGGCCTTCGATCGGGATACGGGCCAGCACCTCGCCGGGGCCCACATCCATACCATCACGCACTTGAATCAAAGCACCAACCGGGAAACCAATGGTCACCGAGTGATCGGTGCCTGGGATCTTGACCTCATTGCCGCTCGCATCGATCAGCTTGACCTGAGGACGAATCACCTTGGCAGAACCTCGCCGCTTCGGATCGATGACCACCAAAGTGGACAGACCAGTCACCTCGTCCACCTGCTTGGCCACCGTCAGACCTTCTTCGACATTTTCGAAATTGGCTTTACCGGCAAACTCGGTAATGATGGGGCGTGTCAATGGATCCCAGTTGGCCAGAATAGCGCCGGACTTGATGGATTGATCGGCCTTGACGGTCAGCACAGCACCGTAGGGCACCTTATGACGTTCACGCTCACGACCATGCTCGTCATGAATGACGATCTCACCGGAGCGGGCAATCACCACCAGCTCTTTTTTGCTGTTGGTCACATAGCGCATCGTGGCGTTGAAGCTGATGATGCCGCCAGATTTGGCTTCCACGCTTGAGGCAATGGCCGCACGCGACGCAGCACCACCGATGTGGAAGGTGCGCATGGTTAGCTGCGTTCCGGGCTCGCCGATGGACTGCGCCGCAATCACACCAACGGCCTCGCCAATATTGATCAAACCGCCGCGACCTAAATCGCGGCCATAGCAGGCTGCGCACAAGCCAAAGCGGGTGGCACAGGTCAGTGCAGTACGGACTTTCACTTCATCAACACCGGCCGACTCCAACTCGTCCAGGCGATCTTCGTCCAGCAACTCACCGGCCTTGGCCAGCACGTCGCGGTTCTCAGGATGCAACACATCGTCAGCGACGGTACGACCCAGAATGCGGTCACGCAAGGACTCAATCACCTCGCCACCTTCAACAATAGCACGCATCAATGCGCCATCCGTCGTGCCGCAATCGTTCTCGATCACCACCAGATCCTGAGTCACATCCACCAAACGACGCGTCAGATAGCCTGAGTTGGCCGTCTTCAGCGCCGTATCCGCCAGGCCCTTACGGGCACCGTGGGTAGAGATGAAATACTGCAACACGTTCAGACCTTCGCGGAAGTTCGCGGTGATCGGCGTCTCGATGATGGAGCCGTCAGGCTTGGCCATCAGACCACGCATACCGGCCAACTGGCGAATCTGCGCCGCAGAACCGCGCGCACCGGAGTCAGCCATCATGTAGATGGAGTTGAACGACTCTTGATCCACGGTGTTTCCGTGGCGATCTGTGGTTTTCTCGGTCCGCAACTGGTCCATCATGACCTTGGAGACCTTGTCACCAGCCTTGCCCCAAATGTCCACCACCTTGTTGTAGCGCTCGCCAGAGGTCACCAGACCCGAGACGTATTGCTTCTCGATGTCTTTGACTTCTTTCTCTGCACTTTCAATGATTTCGTGCTTTTCATTGGGCACCAGCATGTCATCGACACAAATCGAGATGCCGGACTTGGTGGCCAAGCGGAAACCGTTTTGCAGCAACTTGTCGGCAAACACCACGGTTTCTTTCAAACCGCACTTACGGAATGACACGTTGATGAGCTTGGAGATTTCCTTCTTCTTCAAGGCCTTGTTGATGTTGCTAAAGGGCAGACCTTTGGGCAAAATTTCGCTCAACAAAGCACGGCCCGCCGTGGTTTCCCACAACTTGGTCGAAGCGGTCAATTCACCGGTTTGCTTGTCCTTGGTGTACTCGGTCAAGCGCACATTGATCTTGGCGGTGAGTTCGACCTCACCCGCATCAAGTGCGCGCTGAACTTCACCCGTGTCCGCAAAAATCAGGCCTTCGCCTTTACCGTTGATGCGCTCGCGCGTCGTGTAGTACAGACCCAGCACCACGTCTTGTGATGGCACGATGGAGGGCTCACCATTGGCCGGGAACAGCACGTTGTTGGAGGCCAGCATCAGCGTGCGGGCTTCCATTTGCGCTTCCACCGACAAAGGCACGTGAACGGCCATCTGGTCGCCGTCAAAGTCGGCGTTGAAGGCCGAGCAAACCAGCGGGTGCAGTTGAATGGCTTTGCCTTCAATCAAGATCGGCTCAAACGCCTGAATGCCCAGGCGGTGCAGGGTCGGCGCGCGGTTGAGCATGATGGGGTGCTCTTTGATGACCTCTTCCAGGATGTCCCACACCACGGGCGTGCCCGTTTCGACTTCTTTCTTGGCCGCCTTGATGGTGGTCGCAATGCCCATGGCTTCAAGACGCGAGAAGATGAAAGGCTTGAACAGCTCAAGGGCCATCAGCTTGGGCAAACCGCACTGATGCAGCTTGAGCGTTGGGCCCACCACAATGACCGAACGGCCCGAGTAGTCCACCCGCTTGCCCAGCAAGTTCTGACGGAAGCGACCGCTCTTGCCTTTGATCATGTCGGCCAAAGACTTGAGCGCACGCTTGTTGGCACCCGTCATGGCTTTGCCGCGACGACCGTTGTCAAGCAACGAATCAACCGCCTCTTGCAGCATTCGCTTCTCATTGCGTGCAATGATTTCGGGTGCTTTGAGTTCGAGCAGGCGGCGCAGACGGCTGTTGCGGTTGATGACGCGGCGGTACAGGTCGTTCAGGTCAGAGGTCGCAAAGCGGCCACCGTCCAAGGGAACGAGCGGGCGCAGGTCTGGCGGCAACACGGGTAGCACTTCCAACACCATCCACTCGGGCTTGATGCCAGATTTCTTGAAGGCTTCCAGCACTTTAAGGCGCTTGGTGTTCTTCTTGATTTTCAGTTCGGAGCCGGTTGCGTCATTGCGCAGGCGCTCAATGGAGCCATCAATGTCAATGCTTTGCAACAAATCCTTAATGCCTTCGGCGCCCATCTTGGCC
This sequence comes from Comamonadaceae bacterium, assembly GCA_947374105.1. Classification (GTDB taxonomy): domain Bacteria; phylum Pseudomonadota; class Gammaproteobacteria; order Burkholderiales; family Burkholderiaceae_C; genus CANCDA01. The sequence goes on from CANCAO010000044.1 coordinate 6,001, forward strand.
GTGAACTCGTCGCCGTATTCCTTGAACTTGGCGTCATAGTCGTCCTCGGACATGATGCTGTACTTTTTCAACGGCGTCATGCCCGGATCGGTCACCACATAAGCTTCGAAGTACAACACGCGTTCGATGTCACGCAGTGTCATGTCCAGCACCAAACCCAAACGACTCGGCAAGGACTTCAGGAACCAGATATGAGCGCACGGTGCGGCCAGATCGATGTGGCCCATACGCTCACGGCGCACTTTGGTCTGCGTGACTTCAACGCCACACTTCTCGCAGATGACACCACGGTGCTTGAGGCGCTTGTATTTACCGCACAGGCACTCGTAGTCCTTAATAGGGCCAAAAATCTTGGCGCAAAAAAGACCATCGCGTTCGGGCTTGAATGTACGGTAATTGATAGTTTCAGGCTTCTTGACTTCGCCGAAAGACCAGGAACGGATCTTCTCGGGTGAAGCCATGCCGATTTTGATGGCATCGAAATGCTCATCCGGCGTGAATTGCTTGAACAGGTCGAGTAGTGATTTCATGGGTTAAATCCTTTGCCTGTGAATTAAGAGCGTGCGAGTTCAATGTCTAGACCCAAAGAGCGAATCTCTTTGACCAGCACGTTGAACGACTCCGGCATGCCCGCTTCAATAGCGTGCTCACCTTTGACGATATTTTCATAGACCTTGGTACGGCCCTGCACATCGTCGGACTTGACGGTGAGCATTTCTTGCAGCGTGTAAGCGGCGCCATAGGCTTCAAGCGCCCAGACCTCCATCTCACCGAAACGCTGCCCACCAAACTGCGCCTTGCCGCCCAAGGGTTGCTGTGTCACCAAGCTGTACGGTCCGGTTGACCGAGCGTGCATCTTGTCATCCACTAAATGGTGAAGTTTGAGCACGTGCATATAGCCCACCGTGGTGGGGCGCTCAAATGCGTCACCACTGCGGCCATCAAACAGCATGGCTTGTGTGCGCGCTGCGGTCAGGCCTTTGGCTTTGACGATGTCGTCCGGGTATGCCAGCTTGAGCATGCCGCGAATTTCTTCTTCGGAAGCACCATCAAACACCGGTGTGGCAAAGGTCACGCCTTGGGACAGGTTGCCCGCCATCTCCAGCACCTGCTCGTCGCTGAGAACAGACAAGTCTTCCTTGCGGCCCGAGCCGTTGTAGAGCGACTCCATGAACTTGCGCACTTCGGCCATTTTGGCCTCGGCTTGCAACATGTCACCAATGCGCTGGCCAATGCCCTTGGCAGCCCAGCCCAAGTGCACTTCGAGCACCTGGCCTACGTTCATACGCGATGGAACGCCCAAGGGGTTGAGCACGATGTCACATGGTGTGCCGTCGGCCATATAAGGCATATCTTCGACCGGAACGATCTTGGACACCACACCTTTATTGCCGTGACGACCGGCCATCTTGTCACCCGGCTGCAAGCGACGCTTGACAGCCAGATAGACCTTGACCATCTTGAGCACGCCCGCTGGCAGTTCGTCGCCTTGCGTGAGCTTCTTGCGCTTCTCTTCAAAAGCCAGGTCAAAGCTATGGCGTGTCTGCTCAAGCGAGTTCTTGATGCTTTCTAGTTGTGCTGCCACTTCGTCATCCGCCGGGCGAATGTCGAACCAGTGGAACTTCTCCACCGAGGCCAAATAGGCTTTGTCGATCTTCGTACCTTTGGCCAGCTTCTGAGGGCCGCCATTGGCGGTTTTGCCGTCCAGCAGTTTGGCAATACGGTCAAATGCATCGGCTTCCACGATACGCAGCTGATCGTTCAGATCAAGACGGAAACGTTTGAGTTCGTCGTCAATGATTTGCTGGGCGCGCTTGTCACGCACGATGCCTTCACGAGTGAAGACTTGCACGTCAATCACGGTGCCTTGTGAGCCCTGATCCACGCGCAATGAGGTGTCTTTCACATCGCTGGCTTTTTCGCCGAAGATGGCGCGCAGTAGTTTTTCTTCTGGCGTCAGTGTGGTCTCACCTTTGGGGGTGACCTTACCCACCAATGTGTCGCCCGGCATGACCTCGGCACCCACGTAGATGATGCCCGACTCGTCCAGCCGATTGAGCTGCTGCTCGCTCAGGTTAGGGATGTCGCGGGTGATGTCTTCAGCACCCAGCTTGGTGTCGCGCGCCATCACCACCAGCTCTTCGATATGGATCGAGGTATAGCGGTCTTCTGCCACCACGCGCTCAGAAATCAAAATCGAATCTTCGAAGTTGTAGCCATTCCAGGGCATGAAGGCCACAAGCATGTTCTGGCCCAGGGCGAGTTCACCCAAATCGGTGGATGCACCGTCGGCAATCACATCACCCTTAGCCAGTCGATCACCCTTCTTCACGATCGGACGCTGGTGAATGTTGGTGTTCTGGTTGGAACGCTGGTACTTGATGAGGTTGTAAATGTCCACACCCACTTCGCCGGCTTGCGCTTCAGCGTCGTTAACGCGAATCACGATACGGGTGGCATCCACATAGTCAACCAAACCACCGCGTGTGGCGGTCACTACGGTACGAGAGTCCACGGCGGAAACACGCTCAATACCGGTGCCGACAAAGGCTTTTTCAGGACGCAGCACAGGCACAGCCTGGCGCTGCATGTTGGCACCCATCAAAGCGCGGTTAGCGTCATCGTGCTCTAGGAAGGGCACCAGCGAAGCAGCCACCGAAACGATCTGCGCGGGTGACACGTCCATGTACTGCACACGTTCCGCACCGACCAGAATCGATTCACCAGCTTGACGGGCAGAGACCAGGTCTCCCGTGAGCTTTCCGTCCTTGTCCAACACGGCGTTAGCCTGGGCGATGACGTACTTGCCTTCTTCAATCGCGGACAGGTAATCGATTTGCATCGTCACCTTACTGTCCGCCACACGGCGGTACGGCGTCTCAATGAAACCATATTCATTCAGGCGGGCGTACAGCGCCAACGAGTTGATCAGACCGATGTTCGGGCCTTCGGGCGTTTCAATCGGGCACACACGACCGTAGTGGGTCACGTGCACGTCACG
>CANCAO010000045.1 GCA_947374105.1 Comamonadaceae bacterium
CGGTGAAATAAAAGTAGTGGTAAGGCGCGGGGCACACGGCCTGGATGTCCACGCCCATGCGGTCCATGTCGGCCATGCGCTCCTCAATGCCCATCAGCTTGGGCGCGCGGTCTTTCATTTGCTTGACGTTGGTTTCGTTCGTCAAGGCGTTGGCATAGGTGACCGTGGGATCGTACTTGGCGGCATTGAGGTGGGCGGTTTTCTGGTTCACCACCGGGTTCAAGTAGTGGCAGTGGATGTCCACGATCTTGGATTTTCCCTTGCTGTTTTTAACGATGGTTTGGGTCTTGGCCACGGGCTTGGCGCGCGTCGCGGCTTGGCTCTTGGTGAAAGGCTTGGTGTGGTTGTGCGTGGGGTCAGAGCATTGGGGAGCGCAGGTGTAAAACATGGTGTGTCCTTATCGTTGAATAGCAGCGTTAACGCGGGGCATGACCTCGGTGGCAAACAGTTCCATGGAGCGCTGGCCCAGGGCCGGGTCCATCCAGTCGTGGCAGGCGTAGAGCAGGTTACCGAAGTCACCCACGTGTTCACGAAAGGCAAGAATTTGATCGACCACCGAATTCACCGTACCGGCCAGCACTAATTTCTTAGTCACAAAGTCGGGCGTGACTTCACTGTCAGGCATGGCCTGATCGGTCTTGAACAGGTTGCTGCGGCCACCGCCCACCAGCTTGCGCACCAGTTGCTTGAAGTAGAAATGGTAGGGGCCGCCCTCTTCCAACGCGTAGCGCTTGGCGGTAGCTTCGTCGTCTGCCACGAAGATGCTCTTGGCCACGCGCCATTCGCTTGGCGAAGCCACAGCGCCGACAGCGGCACGCCCTTCGACGTAATTGGGCCAATGGGTTTTGACCCACTCGGGCATCAGAAAATTGGCTGAGATCGGTTGCCAGCCGCGCTTGGCCATTTCGGTCACGCCCTTGGAAAACGGGGCCACTGCCGTGCCCACGATGAGTGGATGCGGTCGTTGAAACGGCTTCATGATGAAGCCCTGACCGATCTCGGGGATCATGGTTTTGGCGACCGAGGTGTTCCAGAACTGACCCTCAATGTTGTAGGGCGGCTCGGACTCCCAAATCTTCAAAATCGTGTTGATGCTCTCCACAAACATGGCGTTGCGGTCTTTGCCAAAGTTGCCAAACAGCTCAGCGTCCGACATCAAACCGCCGGGGCTGATGCCCATGATGAAGCGCCCTTGCAGCAGGTGGTCCAGCATGGCCGCGTTGGCGGCAATCGCTGCGGGGTGCGAGTTGGGCAGATTGAGTGTGCCGGTGCCCAGCATGATCTGCTTGGTCTCGGCAATCAGGCTGGCCAGAAAGATCAGGGACGAGGTGACAGTCTCGGCCGCATCGGTGACGTGCTCGCCGACATAGGCCTCGCTGTAGCCAAGTTGATCGGCCAGGATGACGGCCTTGCGGTCTTCTTGCAAAGTCTGGCTGATGTTGCGCCCGGGCGGGTGCAAGGGCATCATGAACATGCTGTATTTCATCGGAGCAATCCTCAAAAGTTAGGTGTTGTTTTTAAAAATTGACTTGGTCAGCGCCTTTGAGCGCGAGCATCTGCCGCGCCTCAGCGGGCGTGGCGATTTCCAGCGACAGGCCTTCGAGCACCTGCTTGATTTTGCGCACCTGCGCGGCGTTGGATTCAGCCAACTGGCCCGGCCCTATCCACAGCGAATCTTCCAGTCCTACGCGCACGTTGGAGCCTTGTGCTGCACCGAGTGTGGCGAGTGGAATTTGGTTGCGGCCCGCGCCCAAAATCGACCACACAAAGTCTTTGCCAAACAATCGGTCTGCGGTGCGCTTCATGTGCATCAGGTCTTCGGGGTGCGCGCCAATACCACCGAGCAAACCGAACACGCTTTGCACGAAGAAAGGCGGCGTGGCGAGTTTGCGATCCACAAAATGCGCGAGGTTGTAGAGGTGCGAAATGTCGTAGCACTCAAACTCAAACCGCGTGCCGTTGGCGGTGCAAGAGGTGAGCACGTATTCGATGTCAGCAAAGGTGTTCTTGAACACCAGGTCGCGGCTGTTCTCCAGGTGCGTGCGCTCCCAAGCGTGCTTGAATTCTTTTTGCCGCTCCAGCATTGGGTAGAGGCCAAAATTCATCGAACCCATATTGAGCGAGGCCAGCTCGGGCTTGTAGTGGTGCGCGGGGCGCAGGCGCTCGGCCACGGTCATGTGCGGACTGCCGCCGGTGGTGATGTTGATGACGGCACTGGTCTTTGCTTTGATCTCGGGCAAGAAATGCGCAAAGGCCGCGGGGTCTTGCGTGGGGCGACCGTCTATAGGGTCACGCGCATGAAGGTGAATGACCGCCGCGCCCGCCTGCGCCGCACCAATGGCCGCAGCAGCCACCTCGTCGGGCGTGACCGGCAGATGCGGCGACATGGAAGGCGTGTGGATCGCGCCTGTCACGGCACAGGTGATGATGACTTTGCGGGCTTGGGCCATGATTGAACCTGAGAGAAAGTGAAAAGAAAAGCGAGGCGAAAACTACATCGCCCCGGCCACACCCGCACGTGCCAACAAGCCCGCGTCGTTGACCGACAAATCACTGCCCATGAGGTCTTTCGGCATGGTGTCGGCCAGCCAAGCGAGCAGGCCTGCGGACACGCTGGGTGGCGCGAGTTTTTCTTGTGGAATGCGACTGATCTCATTCACGCCTTGCGCGCGGATCAGGCCTTGCATGGCGGTATCGACCAGACCGGGTTGCAGGCTGTACACCGAGAGACCTTCTTTGCCGTATTCGTTCAACACCGAGCGGCTCAGCATGAGCAAACCGGCTTTGGATGTGCAATAGGCCGACCACCCGTCACGCGGTGTGTGGGCCGCACCGGTGGAGACATTCAGCACCACCCCTTTGCGATGCAACAACTCAGACAGCGCGGCGTGGATGACGTTGTACGGGCCGACCAGATTGACCTGCATGGCGTGCGCCCACTGGGCGGGGTCGGTCTGCGCCAGCGGCGCTTGCGGCTCAATCTGGCCTGCGTTATTAATGACGATGTCGATGCGCCCCCAGGCTTTGAGCACGCTGGCCACACAGCGCTGCACTGAAGCGTAATCAGCCACGTCGCAGACCTCGATGCGGCACGCCACACCCAGAGCGCTCACTGCGTCTGCTGCGGCTTGTGCCGCCTGCGGGTCACGCACGGCCAGCACGGGCGCTATGCCTTTTTGCGCTAAGGCCAAGACGGTGGCCGCGCCAATGCCGCGTGCAGCACCGGTGACCAGTGCGACGCGACCTACGGGCAAAACAGCGTTGGTTTTCACGACAGTGGGTTGCCGGTATCGGGCACCAGGCCTGTGGCCTGCACACCCGCCACCGAGCAGACTTCATCGTTGTCAGACGTGTCGCCCGATATGCCGATCGAGCCAATGATTTGCCCTGCGGCATTGCGGATCAACACGCCACCTGCCACCGGCACCATGCGGCCATTGGACATGGCGTTGAGGGCGGTGAAAAAGGTCGGTACTTTCTCGGCTCGGCGCGATAACTCGCGCCCACCGAACCCCATGCCCAGCACGCCCCAGGCCTTGCCAATGGCAATCTCGGGGCGCAGCAGGCTGCAGTCGTCTTCACGCAGCAGTGCCTTGAGTTGGCCCCCGGCGTCCAGCACGGCCACGGTGAGGGGGGCGAAGTTGAGGGCGCGGCCTTTTTTGAGGGCTGCGTCGGCGATGAGTCGGGCTTGGTCTAGAGAGATGGAGGTCACGTCGATGTTCCTTGGTTATTTAAATACACCGTTCGCCCTGAGCTTGTCGAAGGGCTGTAAGGCTTCGACAAGCTCAGCCCGAACGGATTAGGTTTATTTTTATTCGGCTTTGGTGCTCGCACGCAAATGCCGCGCCCACTCTTCCAGCACATCGCACACAGCCGCGGTGTCCTGGTTGCCCAGGCCCTTGGCCATGGCTGCGGTGTAGTAGGCGGCGGATGCGGCCAGCAGCGGTGTGGGGCAGTCGAGCTTGGTGGCGTACTCGGAGATGATCTTCATATCCTTCTGCCAGATCGACACCTTCATGCCAGCAGGCTCGTACACGCCCTCCACCATCATGGGGCCGCGCACCTGGAACATGCGTGAGCTGCCTGCGCCGTCGCCAATCACTTTGTAAATCATGGCCGGGTCCAGGCCTGCCTTCATGCCCAGCACAAAGGCCTCGGCGGTGGAGACGTTGTGAATCGCCACCAGCAGATTGGCCACATATTTCATCTTGCTGCCGTTGCTGAACTCACCCACGTAATGGTGCGAGCGGGCAAAGCCGTCAAACACGGGAATGCAGCGCTGCACTGCCGCTTCGTCACCGCTGGCATAGACCGACAAGTCTCGCGTCAGCGCCTGCGCTCCGGTGCCGCTCAAGGGGCAGTCCAGCATGGTGATACTGGTGCCGCAACGCTCGCGGTTGCGTTCTTTGTCTTCAATCGGCAGGGTGCTGGATTCGATCAAGATCAAGCCCTGGCGGCCTGAGGCCAGCAAGCCGCTGACGCCTTCGTCCAAGGCTTTGACACTGGGCAGAACGCTAACGATGATGTCCACCTTCTCGGCCACCTCACGTGGTGAACTGGCGATCTCGCCACCTGCTTTTTTGAATTCGGCCAAGCGGCCCGCATCGACATCAAAACCCACGACCCTAAAGCCCGCTTTGAGCATATTGCCCGACATGGCCGAGCCCATGATGCCCAAGCCCAAAATTCCGACTGTGATTTGCATACTTATTTCCTGAAAAGTTGAAAGAGGTTTTAGTGAGTACGGCCACGCATCGATGCGGGATGCCCCGGCAAGGTCAATGACTTGCCCGTGTTCACAATCTGGTCGCCATCCACGCGCAGGATGGAGATGTCGCTGTCCATGAAGTTGCCCACGTAGATGTAGCGCCCATCTTGGCTGAACACTGCGCCTTCGGGTAGGCCGCGCACATCCACTTCATTGCTGCGCGTGACTTTTTTGCCTTCAATTTTGAGCGCGACCACGGTGGCATTGCGGTTGTAAAAGAAAGCGCTCTTGGGTGAGTTCGTGCCTTTGAGCAGCACGGCTACCGCGAGCTTGCCGGTGGGACTGATGGCAAACCCTTCAGGCCCGTCGCCCACCACCACTTTGTCAATCACGCGCGGTGGCGTGGCTTCCAGGTCGATCACGCTGACCGTGTCCACATGGCCATCGGCTGCACCGGCGTTGCCGTTGTCGGCGCTCAAGCCCAGCTTGCCGTCGGGCGTCACGTCCACGTTGTAGGGCCACAGTCCGACCTGGATGTCGTATTTGTTGTAGGTGACCTTTTCACCGTTCACTTGGAGCATGGCAATTTTGTGACCCGGGAACTTGGCCGCCAAGGCGCGCTTGCCGTCCGGCGTGAAGCGCACATGGGCCACCTGTTCACCCATGGCCACGGTGTCGATCAGCTCCACTTTTTTGCCGCTAATGCGCAGCACGCTGATGGAGTTGTCGGTGCGGTTGGCAATGAGAGCCAGCGTGCCTGCGGCGTTGATGGACATCCCCGAGGGCTGCTTGCCGACCGTCAGCGTTTGGATGACGGCAGGCGGGTTGGCGTTCAGGTCAATCACAAACACGCGGCTGTCGGGCACCAGCTTGCGAACACCCGCTTCTGTGACCATGTTCATGGAGTTGGCAACCAAGGCCAAGCCTTCATCGGGGGTGATGGCCAGGTTGACCGGTGGCCCGGCGATGGTGTTGGGGATGGGCAGGTTGGCGATGATCTTGGGGGCCAGCGGGTCTGTGCCAATGTCGATGATGGACACGGTGTCTCTGCCGCCATCGGCCAAAATTACTTTACCCGCTTCGTCCCAGCTTTGTTTTTCGTCGTTACCAACCAGCATCAGCTCGCGCTTTCCGGCTGGCGGCTGAAGGTTCGCGCAACCGACCAACAGAGTCAGACCCGTCAGGGCAGCAATGGCAATACGAAAGTTCATGGTGAGGCCCTTCAAGAATAATTCCGCCGAATGTAACCCTCTTCCCCCCTCTTAAAACCCTGCCCAAGGGTTTAACCCTATGCTGATTTTTTGACCCGCTTTTAACATTCAGCAATCTTCATTCTGACAGCCCGCTGCGAGCTGCATATGAGAAAAATTCCACCCCTAGAGACACAGACGCAATGACTCAACACAACCCGACCCAAGACACCACACCCGAAGGCTCACGCCGAGGCTTTCTGACCAGCACTGCACTCGGTGCCATGGCAGCCACCACGGCAGTTTTAAATCCCTCCGAAGCCCAGGCCCAAGCGGTACGCGCAACCCCCACGGCCGAGATCGTTGGCAAAGAACACTGGGCCATCAAAAAGGTTGCAGGGCAAGATGTGCGCCTGTTCATGTGGAACAAAAAACTGCGCAACCCCAGCGCTGCGCCCTCACGCGGAACATTGGTGTTTGTGCACGGCTCATCGGTGTCATCCACTCCGGTGTTTGACTTGCAAATCCCCGGACGCATTGAAGCATCCACCATGGACTGGTTTGCCCGCTTGGGCTACGACACCTGGTGCTTTGACTGCGAGGGCTATGGCCGCTCTGACAAAACCCGCGACATGAACGCCACCATCGCCGACGGTGCCGACGACATCACGGTGGTGAGCGAGTACATCTTGAAGACTTCGGGCAGTAAGAAAGCCCTGTTCTACGGCTCATCCTCAGGCGCCCTGCGTGCTGCCCTGTTCGCACAGCGCCACCCCGAGCGCGTGTCACGTTTGGCTTTGGATGCTTTTGTGTGGACGGGTGAAGGCAGCCCCACCCTGGCCGAGCGCAAGAAAAAACTCGACGCTTACCGCGCCAACAACCGTCGCCCTATTGACCGTGCCATGATCCGCAGCATCTTCACGCGCGACCACCCCGGTACTAGCGACCTGACTATCGTGGACGCCTTTGCAGACGCCGTGCTGGCGCTTGATACGTCGGTGCCCACCGGTACCTACATCGACATGTCAGCCAACCTGCCGGTGTGTGACCCCGAGAAGCTCAAGGTGCCCACGCTCATCATGCGCGGCGAGTACGACGGCATAGCCAGCCTGCAAGATTTGACCAATTTCTTCGCCAAACTGCCCAACGGCGACAAGCAATTCATCGTCATGCCCGGCATTGCGCACACCAGCACGCGCTCGAAAAACTTTGCGCTGGTGTACCACCTACTCGAAGGCTTTTTCAGCCAGCCTGCGCCGGTTTATACGGGGGCTTAAAGGGTCTAAAACCTCAATTAATCCCACCCGGAATGCTGGCCGCCACCGCGCTGAGTTTGGCGGTTTCGGTCCGTATCTGATCCACCAAATACTCGGGCGAGCTGCCCACGGGTGACAAGCCCATGTCGGCGAAGAGCTTCTTCACATGCGGCTCGGTCAGTATTTTTTTAACGGCGGCATTGAGCTTGAGCTGGATGTCAGCCGGTAACCCTTTGGGGGCCATCAAGCCCACCCAATAGGTCAGGTCATAGCCAGTCAAGCCAGACTCACCAATCGTGAGCGCATTGGGGTAACGCGGGTCACGTGCGGCGCTGGTGGTGCCCAACAGCCGCACTTTGCCGCTGTCGATGTGGGGCTTGGCCTCACCCGCAAAAATCACCTGACAGTTACCCGCCAACACGTCCAGCATGCCCGGGCCCGAGCCCTTGTAGGGAACGTGCACCATGTCAATACCGGCCATGGACTTGAACACCTCGCCCGCGAAATGCAAGCCACTGCCTGGCCCGGAGCTGGCGTAGTTCAGCTTGCCGGGGTTGCTCTTGGCATAAGCAATAAGCTCGCCCACCGTGCGCGCGGGCACGGCTGGGTTGACCACCATGAGCAGGCCGTAAGAGCCGATCAAAGAGATGGGGGTGAAGTCTTTGATGGGGTCGTAGCTCAAGGCCTTTTCCGTGACCGCCATGTAGGTGTGCGTGCCGTTGGTGGTGAGGAGCAGGCTGTAGCCGTCAGGGGCCATCTTGCTCAGGGCATCCACGCCAATGCGGCCACCGCCACCGGCACGGTTTTCAATCACCAGTTGCTGCTTGAGTTCTTGAGACAGCGCGTCGGCAATGACGCGGGAGCTTTGGTCAGAAAAGCCCCCGGCTGCGTAGGGGACGATGACGCGAATCGGCTTGGTGGGGTAGGTTTGAGCGAGTGCTGCGGATAGACCCAAAACGCAAAATGTTGCCGCAGTCAGTGTGTGCATCAACGGACGAATCAGCGAGTGCAAAAAAGTGACTTGTGAAACCAACATGATGTAGTCTCCAGTTGCTGTGTAATTCTATTTTTCCACAAAACAATGCGGCCTGATTCATTGCGAGAAATACCATGGACTTTTCACTGAGCGACGAACAAAGAATGATGATAGACACCGTGCGTCGTTTCATCAAAGAAGAACTCAAACCGTTGGAAGACGAGATCGAGAACACGGGCTCTTTAGACCAAGCTAAAGCCATGGTGATTTATGAGAAGGCTAAGTCGCTAGGCCTGTACGGCATGAACATGCCTGACGCGCTGGGCGGTGGTGGCTTGTCCAATATGGATCGCATTTTGTGTGAGGAGCAATTCGGCCACACGAGCGACGTCCTGATTCGCCGCGCCTTTGGCAACGTGTACGAGCCACTGCTGCACTGCAAAGGTGAGCAGATTGAACGCTGGCTCAAACCCGCTGTGGCGGGCACACGCACCTGCGCCATTGCCATCACCGAGCCGGGTGCGGGCTCTGACGCCGCAGGCATCAAGACCCACGCAAAAAAGACAGCCACCGGCTGGGTGCTTAACGGCAGCAAACACTTCATCAGCGATGGCGAGTGGAGCGACTTCTTTCTCGTCTCGGCCCGTACTGACAATGCAGCGGGTGTGAAAGAAATCAGCATGTTCATGGTCGATAAAAGCTTGCCCGGATTCACCGTCGGCAAAGACCAAAAGATGATGGGCCTGCGCGGCACACCG
>CANCAO010000046.1 GCA_947374105.1 Comamonadaceae bacterium
GCACCCGGTCTGGTCAAAAATCTCTTGAAAGCAAGTCGGACTGGTCACGTTGATCTCGGTCACACAATCGCCAATCACGTCGATGCCTGCCAGCAAGAGCCCGCGCGCAGCCAGGATGGGGCCAATCGCTTCGCCAATCTCACGGTCACGCGCGCTCAGGGGCTGGGCCACGCCCTTACCGCCTGCGGCCAGGTTGCCGCGCACCTCGCCACCTTGAGGGATGCGCGCCAAACAATAGGGTACGGGCTTGCCGCCAATCACCAGCACGCGTTTATCGCCTTGCGCGATTTCAGGCAAGAACTTTTGCACCATCACGGTCTGCGCGCCATCACGGTTCAGTGTTTCGATGATGCTGCCTAGGTTCAAGCCATCGAGCCCCACGCGAAAGATGCCCATGCCGCCCATGCCGTCCAGCGGTTTGAGGATGATGTCGCGGTGCTCGGAGTGGAACTGTTTAATCGCGGCGGCATCGCGTGTCACCAGCGTCGGGCCAATGAACTGGGGAAACTCCATGATCGCCAGCTTCTCGGGGTGGTCCCGCAGGGCCGCTGGCTTATTGAACACCTTTGCCCCTTCACGCTCGGCCTGCTGCAGCAAATGCGTGGTGTAGAAATACTCACTGTCAAAAGGTGGGTCTTTGCGCATGATGATGGCGTCAAAGTCCTTCAACTCGCTGCGCAGTTCATCCGGTGATTGCGGGAGCTCTGTGAACCAGTGGGTTTTATCGCCTGTGAGCGTGATACGCCGCACCTGCGCTTGCACACGGCCACCGCGTTGCCAAGCGATGTCTTTGGGCTCGCACGCGGCCAAGCTGTGGCCGCGCCGCTGCGCTTCGCGCATCATGGCGAAGGTACTGTCCTTGTAAATCTGAAAGGACGCTAGCGGGTCGGCAATAAAGAGCAGGTTCATATTTCGATTTTCGAGCCTAACTCAACCACGGCATTGTTGGGCAAGTTAAGAAAGGCGGCGGCCCCGCTGGCGTTATGGTGCATTTGGGCAAAGAGCTTTTCGCGCCAGGGCATCATGCCGCCGCCAATGGTTGGTATCACGATGTCGCGCGACAGGAAGTAGCTGGTTGTCATATCGTCCAGATCGCAGCCACGCCCCCGCAACAAATGCAAAGCAATGGGTAGATCGGGGTCATTCTTGAAGCCGTAATGCACGACAACTTGCCAACAATCATGGCCGAGCGGCTCAATTTCAATCCGCTTGTCCAGGCCAATCCAGGGCACTTCATGGTGTTGCACGGTCACAAACAGATTGTTGGCATGCAACACCTTGTTATGCTTGAGGTTATGCAGCATGGCATTGGGCACCGTGCCAGCCTCTGCCGTCAGAAAAACGGCCGTACCGTCCACCCGCACAGGAGGGCTCACGAACACCGCATCCAAAAAAGCAGGCAGATCGATCGCATCCGCTCTCAACTTCTCATTCAACAAGGCCCGTCCATCCCTCCAGGTCATCAAGATCAAATAAAGAACGACCGCCATCGCCAAGGGAAACCAGCCGCCTTGCACGATCTTAAGTGAGTTGGAGGCGAAGAAGAAAAGATCGACGATGACGAAGAAACCGGTTGCAGCGATGCACAACCACAAGGGGTAACCCCAGCCATAGCGCACGACATAAAAGGTGAGCAGGGTCGTAATCACCATGACCAGGCTGACTGAAATACCATACGCCGCAGCCAACGCAGAAGACGATCCAAACAAACTAACGGCAGCCACCACGCCGGCCAGCAAAAGCCAGTTCACAGCGGGAATATAGATTTGTCCGGTATCGTGAATCGAGGTGTGCAAAATCGATAAGCGTGGCAGAAATCCAAGCTGAATTGTCTGCTTGGTCGCAGAAAATGCGCCCGTGATCAAAGCCTGTGAAGCAATCACAGTCGCAGCTGTGGCGAGTACCACCATGGGGAGCAGTGCCCAATCGGGCATCATCAGGTAAAACGGGTTTTCGGCCGCTTTGGGGTTGGCCAAAACCAAGGCGCCTTGTCCAAAATAATTCAACATCAAAGACGGCATCACCAAACCAAACCAGGCAAGGCGAATTGGCGTTTTACCAAAATGCCCCATATCGGCATACAAGGCCTCAGCCCCAGTGACACACAGAAATACGGCTCCGAGTGTGATGAATGCGACGCCGTAATTGGCGCCAGCAAATGCAAAGGCATAACCAGGCCAGATGGCCTTGAGTACCATCGGATTTTGTATGACCTGTATCGCACCCATCACGGCAATGGCAATAAACCACACGACAGTGATGGGGCCAAAAAATTTCCCTATATCTCCCGTTCCACGACGCTGTACGGCAAACAGCATAACCAAAACGGCCAATGAAATGGGTACCACATAAGGTTTGGCGTTCGGCGTAATCACCTCCAACCCCTCCACCGCCGACAAGACAGAGATGGCAGGCGTGATGACCCCATCGCCAAAGAACAATGCCACACCAAACACCCCCACCATCAGGAGCACACTTCGCAGTTTCGGGTAATCCTTGACGGACTGTGACGCGAGGGCCAACAAGGCCATCAAACCGCCCTCCCCCACGTTGTCGGCCCGCATGATCAAGACCACATATTTCAACGAAACAATGAGCGTCAACGTCCAGAAGAAAAGTGACAAAACGCCCAGTATGTTCTCTGTCGTGACAGGCACATGACCACTGACAAAGACTTCTTTGAAGGCATACAGAACACTGGTCCCGATATCGCCATAGACAACGCCGATGGCGCCCAGGGTAAGGACCGAGAGTGAGGATTTACTGGATGACACAAAAACACCCCGTCTTGAATGGCAGGGCTCCATGGTATTTGGGATAGCTATTGTGCGACGGCCAGCCCGGACTTGCGTCAATTCAAAAACTCTAAATGCCCAGAAATGTGAAAATGTTGCATTGCAGCAACTTTCGTTTCAATGAACTTATTCGTAACTTATTCGTAACTCTCGGCCTGCGGATCCGTGGCTTCCAGTTCGTAGCTAGCGGCCAGCATGGCCAAGCGCCCAATCACCCCGTACATGTAGAAGCGGTTGGGCATACTGGCCCCCGGCTTGACCCCAGGCTGGGGCAGGTGCGGACTGTCGGCAAACGCCAGAGGGACAAAGCTGGAACCTGGTGCGTTGAGGTCTTCATCTTCGCCGCGCTCGGCATGCACCCGGTAAAAACCCCCCACCACGTAGCGGTCCATCATGTACACCACCGGCTCGGCCACGGCATCGTTCATGCGCTCATGGGTCAACACGCCTTCTTGGATGATGACTTCGCTAACCGTACCGCCGTCTTTGATAGCCGACATCTTGTTGCGGGTCTTGCTGTTCAAGCTTTCAAGTTCCTTGGCATCGCGCACGGTCATGATGCCCATGCCGCAAGTACCGTTGTCGGCCTTGACCACGACAAAGGGTTTTTCCTTGATGCCGTATTCCTTGTACTTGCGGCGCACTTTCCCCAGCAAGGCATCCACATTAGTGCTCAGGCAGTCCATCCCCGCACCCTCGGAGAAGTTGATTTCGCCACACTGATTGAACATCGGATTGATCAACCAGGGGTCAATGCCCAGCAGCTTGCCAAAACGCTTGGACACTTCTTCATAGCTTTTGAAATGGTGACTCTTGCGGCGCACGCACCAACCTGCGTGCAAGGGTGGCAAGAGGTACTGCTCATGCAGATCCTCCAAAATGCCGGGGATGCCCGCGCTCAAGTCGTTATTGAGCAAAATCGTGCAGGGATCGAAGTCCTTCAGGCCCAAACGGCGCTTGTTCCGGATTACCGGCTCAAGCGTGATGGACTCACCATGAGGCAACTCGATGGTGGTGATTTTCTTGATAGCTGGGTCAATGGAGCCGATGCGCACATTCAAACCAGCCAAGTGAAAAATGCGCCGCAACTGCGCCAGATTGCTCAAATAAAACGTATTGCGCGTGTGGTTCTCGGGAATCAGCAACAGGTTACGGGCTTCAGGACAGATTTTTTCAATCGCTGCCATGGCAGCCTGCACGGCCAACGGCAACATCGCGGGCGTGAGGTTGTTCCAACCACCGGGGTACAGATTGGTGTCCACCGGTGCGAGCTTAAAACCTGCGTTGCGAATATCCACTGAACTGTAAAACGGAGGTGTGTGCTCCATCCACTCCAAGCGGAACCAGCGCTCAATGGTGGGGGTGGCGTCCAGAACGCGTTGCTCCAATTCGTTGATGGGGCCACTCAGGGCCGTGATGAGGTGGGGAACCATGCTTTAAGCCCTCACTTCGCCCTGTCCCAGCACAATGTATTTCAGCGAGGTCAACCCCTCCAGACCCACCGGCCCACGGGCGTGGAATTTGTCGGTACTGATGCCGATTTCGGCACCTAAGCCGTACTCGAATCCATCAGCGAAGCGGGTACTCGCATTCACCATCACGCTTCCAGAATCAACCTCACGTAAAAAGGCTTGGGCGTGCATGTGGTCCCGCGTGAGGATGGCGTCGGTGTGGTGACTGCCGTAGTGGTTGATATGGGCAATGGCTTCGTCCAGTCCGGCCACCACTTTGATGCTGATGATGGGGGCGAGGAATTCTTCAAACCAGTCTTGCTCAGTCGCGGCGACGATCACGGGCGGGTGCTGGCCTTCGACAGGCTCAGACCGAACGGCATTTTTCACCAAGGCAAGCGCTTCGGGGTCGCAGCGCATCTCCACCCCTTTGGCGGCGAACACCGCTGCAATGCGGGGCAAGAACGTAGGCGCTACGCCGCGCGCCACCAGCAGGCTCTCACTCGCATTGCAGGGGCTGTATTTATTCGTCTTAGCGTTGTCGGCCACGCGCACGGCCATCTCCAAATCGCAGGGGTCGTCCACATAGACGTGGCAGTTGCCATCCAAGTGCTTGATGACGGGCACTTTGGCATCGCGGCTGATGCGCTCAATGAGTGACTTGCCACCACGCGGGATAATAACGTCCACATACTGCGGCATGGTGATGAGCTGGCCCACCACCTCGCGTTCGGTGGTTTGCACCAGTTGCACAGCGTCGGCGGGCAAGCCGCTTTCCACCAGTGCTTGTTGTACCAGCCGCGCCAGCGCTTTGTTTGAATCAATGGCTTCGGAACCACCGCGCAAGATGCAGGCATTACCGCTCTTGATGGACAGGCTGGCCGCCTCGATCGTGACGTTGGGGCGGCTCTCGAAAATCATGCCGAACACGCCAATCGGCACGCGCATTTGCCCGACCTGAATGCCACTGGGTTGCTGCTTCATGCCGCTGATTTCACCGATGAGGTCAGGCATGGCGGCGAGTTGCTCGCAGCCCTGGGCCACAGTCTCAATCACCTTGGGCGTGAGCTTGAGGCGGTCCACCATGGGTTCGGACAAACCGTTGGCCAGCGCACGCGCCAAGTCCAACGCGTTGTTGGTCGCCAAGATGGCTATGTTGGCGCGCAAGAGGGCGGCCAGTCTGCGCAACGCCGAATTTTTGGTGGCCGTGCTGGCCTTGGCCATCAGGAATGAGGCGGCCTTGGCTTGCAGGCCCAGGGTCTGGGTGTATTCGGCAATGTTGAACGCATTCATGCGGGTCATTTTCTCACGTTGCACTGAGAACACAAGGTGTTTGCGAGTCGGTGCAGGGCCTGCCAGGGATCGGCCGGCCAGTCGGCTTGCTTCAAGCCTTTGACGATGCCATCAACGAGGTGCGCCGATTGCAATAACTCGGCCAGACTCGCCGCGCTGAGTCGCGGCAGCACGCGCTCGAACAGCCGCTCGCGCACGCCCCAAATGCGCTGCTCACGCAAGGCCATGGGCAAGGGGCGGCCCTGGCTCATGGCGTCTTTGACGCGCACCAGGGCACGGATGTCTTCACTCAAGGCGTAGTGCACCAGCACCTCGGCCACGCCTTCGGCCTGTAGGCCGTCCAGCATGCGCTGTACCCGCTCAGCCTGCCCAGCCAGCACCGCCTCAGACAGTTTGAACACGTCATAACGCGCCACATTGAGCACGGCCCGCTCCAACTGCTCGAAACTCAATTCACCACCGGACTGATTGGCGCTTGGCGGGTACAGCAAGGCCAGTTTCTGAATCTCCTGATGCGCAGCCAACAAATTTCCCTCAACCCGATCTGCGAAAAATTGCAAGGTACGCTGTCCCTCCTCGCCCGCAGCCACCCGAAGCCCTTGCAGCGCGAGTCGCTGCGCAATCCACTGCGGCAAGGCATTGCGCTCCACCGGCGTGAGCGCCAGCGTGACGCCAAAGCTCTCCAGTGCAGTAAACCAGGCGGCACTCTGGGTCGCCTTGTCCAGGCGCGGCAGCAACACCAGCGTGAGCGTGCTGTCGTTGTCACGGGACTGCTGCGCCAACTGCTGCAAGGCAGCACTGCCCTCCTTGCCCGGCTTGCCTGAGGGAACGCGAATTTCCACGATTTGCTTGTCGGCAAACAGGCTCAGGTTGCCGCCTGCCGCCAGCACTTCGCTCCAGTCAAAGTGCGCGCCCGCTACGGTGTGGACGGTGCGCTCGGTATAGCCCTGCGTGCGCGCCATCGCCCGAATGGCGTCTGCGGCTTCTTGCGCCAGCAAAGGCTCATCGCCATGAATCGCGTACAGGCTTTTAAGGCCCTTGTTGAGGTGGTTGTCGAGCTGGGCGAAGGCGACTTGCATAAAGGTCAGTCGCTCAATTCAGTCGCTGAAGGCGGTTTCTTTCACCGCCGCCAAACGGCGCAAGAGCTGCTGCACGATGTCGTTTTGCATGCTGCGGTAGAGCTGGGCTTCTTCAACCTCTTTGGACAGCACGGCAGATTCGCTGAAGCTGATGTCTTGCTGGCGCAGCAACTCGGTCTCTTCAATGATCTCTTTGCCCGCAGGCGTGCGCAGCCGGTATTTGAAGCGGATGCGCAATTGAAACTCGCGCACCTGGCCTGCGGCGTTCATGCCCACCACCGACTTCTCACGCAGCTCTTGCAACACATCCAAAATTACTTGTGCATTTTTTTGCAGCGCAGCGTCGGTGATGAGATCCACATTGCCCATGGCGCGCAAATGGCGCTTGAGCTCAATGCCCAGAACCGATGTGGGCGAGACATTGGTGTAGATCGACTTGAAGGCAAACTCAGGCGTTTGCCGCAACTGAAAACCACAAGCCGCCAAGCTCGACGCTATCGGCACCACGGCCAGCCAGCTCGCTCCACGCCTCAGCAGCGCACGACGCGGGACATCACGCTCGCTACCGCGCGGCACGGGCATCGTCATAGGACAACATTCACCAGCCGCCCCGGCACCACAATCACGCGCTTGATGGGTGCACCCTGCGACTGTGCTTGCACCAACTCACTGGCGGTGGCCATGGCTTCAATCGCTTCTTTGCTTGCTGTGGCGGGCACTTTGATCGCACCGCGCAGCTTGCCGTTGATTTGCAGCATCAGCTCGATCTCGTCTTGCAACAGCGCCGCATCGTCCACCTGCGGCCAAGCCGTGTCCAGCATGTCGCCCTGGCTTGCGCTATAGCCCAAATCAGCCCACAGGCGAGCGGCCAGGTGCGGCGTGGCGGGGTACAGGCAGCGCAAGAGAATGCCAAAGCCTTCGACCAATGCGGCCTTGCCCCCGGCGGAGTCCAGGGCCTTGAAGTCTTCCAGCGCATTGAGCAGCTTCATGCAACCGGAGACGACCGTGTTGTACTGCATGCGCTGATAGTCGTAGTCCACCTGTTTGAGTACGGTGTGGATTTCAAGCCGAAAAACCTTGGTTTCTTTCGAAAATTCAGAGGCATTTAGACCGTCAGCCCTTTTTACAATGGCATGAGAAGCTACTAAATCGATAGCAGATAACTTGACGCCAAAATTCCAAACCCGGCGCAAAAAGCGGTAGCTGCCTTCCACCGACGCATCGTTCCACTCCAGCGTGGCCTCGGGCGGCGCGGTGAACATGGTGTACAAGCGGGCGGTGTCAGCGCCGTATTTTTCGATCAAATCCTGTGGGTCAACCCCGTTGTTTTTGCTCTTGCTCATGGTGCCCACACCTTCGTAGGTGATTAACGTGCCTGCGGGCAAATCGCCCTTGTCGGCTTTGAGCTTGGCACCGGTCACTTTGCCCGCAGCATCAAACAGGTCTTCCACCTCATGCGGCCAGAAGTACTCAATGCCGCCCTTGTCGCTCTTGCGCGAGTAGATGTGGTTGAGCACCATGCCTTGCGTGAGCAGCTTGGTGAAGGGCTCGTCCACTTTGACCAGCCCTAAGTCGCGCATGACCTTGGTCCAAAAGCGGGCGTACAGCAGGTGCAGGATGGCGTGCTCAATGCCGCCGATGTACTGGTCCATGCCGCTGCCGCCTGTGGTCTGTACTTGATCGCGCATCCAGTAGTCAGTACCCGCGCCCACCATCTGCTGCGTATTTTGGGGGTCGCAGTAGCGCATGAAATACCACGAGCTGTCCACAAAGGTGTCCATCGTGTCGGTCTCGCGCCGCGCGGCTTGGCCGCACAGGGGGCACACCACACCGGCGTGGAAACCTTCGTGCTTGTGCAGCGGGTTGCCGGAGCCATCAGGAATGCAGTCTTGCGGCAAAACCACGGGCAAGTCTTTCTCAGGCACAGGCACGGCGCCATGCGTTTCGCAATGGATGATGGGGATGGGCGTGCCCCAATAGCGTTGTCGGCTCACGCCCCAGTCGCGCAAGCGCCAGGTGGTCTTTTTCTCGCCCAAGCCTTTGCTTTCCAAGGCGTGGGCCACTGCGTTCACCGCGTCTTTGAAACCCAAGCCGCTGAAACTGTCGGAGTTGATGGTCACGCCGCGCTGCTTGTCGGCGTACCAGTCTTGCCACTGGTGGTAGTTGAAGTGCTGGCCGTCCACATGCACCACTTCCACGATCTCAATGCCGTACTTCAGGGCAAAGGCAAAGTCGCGCTCGTCGTGCGCGGGCACGCCCATGAC
>CANCAO010000047.1 GCA_947374105.1 Comamonadaceae bacterium
ACGGTGCTGTCGTTCACCCGCACCACGCCTTTGACGCCACGCATAGTCTTCACCGCATCAGCGTTAAAGCTCACCAGCTTGCCGCCAAACACGGGGCAGTCCTTGATGGCCGCGCACAGCATGCCGGGCAACTGAAGATCGGCCCCATACACCAAGCTGCCATTGAGCTTTTGCTGGGTGTCAAGGCGCGCCATGGGCTTGCCCGCGATGGCCCAATCTTTGGGGTTTTTCAGCACAATGGTTTTGACATCGGGTGGGGTGAGCTTGGACGCGGCTTGCGCCACTTGGCCGTAGCGCAACTGGCGTTTGCTGGCCGCGTGGGTGATCACGCCCTTGCTGACCTTGAGCTCACCCACCGGCACATTCCATTGGTTGGCTGCGGCTTGCAGCAGCATCATGCGGGCTGCTGCGCCGCCTTGGCGCACGTACTCTTGCGAGATGCGAATGCCCCGGCTGCCGCCAGTGGACATCTCACCCCAGGCGCGCTTGCGCGCTACGCTTTGGCCGGGCGTGGGCATCTCGGTGCTGACTTTTTTCCAGTCGCACTCAAGCTCTTCGGCCACCAATTGGGCGAGGCCGGTGCGCGTGCCCTGGCCCATCTCGGAGCGGGCGATGCGGATTATGCAGCGGTCATCCGGTTTGATGACGACCCAGACGTTGACTTCGGCGTCTGTCGCAGCCAGTGTGGCTTGTGCATTGGCCTCTGGCATGTAGAGCGGCAGGCCCAGCGCCAGCCCGCCTGCGGCGATGGAGCTTGAGCCGACGATGAAGGAGCGGCGCGACAGCGTGAGTGCTGCGGGGGCGGCTGTGGAGGAAGGGGTGTCAATGAGGTTGGATTTCATGATGTGTGCGTCCTCGATCAAGCGGTGTGGTTATGTTGGTCGCAAGCGGCGGCGGCTTGCGTTGGCCTGCTCTGCGTGGGCATGGCCGCGGCCAGCAGTTCAAAGGCACTGGCGCCAGAATGCTCAGCGGCAAACACACCGGTGAATTCGCCGGTGTAGCCGTTGGCTGCCGCCATCTTTTTGTTGCCCGCCGCCAAGTGAATGGCCGCGCGAATGCGCTGGTAGGTGCCGCAGCGGCAGATGTTGGTCATGACATCGTCAATGTCTTTGTCAGTCGGCTTGGGGATGCGCTTGAGCAGATCGACCGCCGCCATGATTTGCCCCGATTGGCAGTAGCCGCACTGGGGTACATCCACCGCAGCCCAGGCTTTTTGAATCGGGTGCGAGTTGGTTTTAGACAAGCCCTCAATCGTGGTGATGCGTGTGCCGACCAGTGCCGACGCGGGGATAGAGCAAGACCGAGTGGGCGTGCCGTTGATGTGCACCGTGCAGGCGCCGCACTGCGCTATGCCGCAGCCGTACTTGGTGCCTGTCATGCCCAGCACTTCGCGCAGGGTCCACAGCAGGGGCATTTCGGGTTCGACATCCAGGGCGTGGTCTTTGCCGTTGACGTTGAGTTTGATCATGGGTCTGTCCTTAGGAAGTGAGGGTAAGAAGGCATCGCGGCTGCGTGAGGCTGGGTGATTTATAAAGCTTTCCTGAGGCTTAACCCATCCGTCAATACCCTAGGGTCTGATGAGGGGTATCGTGCACAATCCCACCCATGCTCATCCACCCCCAAATTGACCCCGTCGCCCTACAACTTGGCCCCTTGGCCATTCACTGGTATGGCTTGACTTACCTGGCCGCGTTTGCCCTCTTCATGCTGCTGGGTATGCAACGTCTAAAGCACCAGCCGTTTGCGTCTATCACGGGGCCAGGCGCGTGGAGTCGGCGTGATGTCGAAGACATCTTGTTCATGGGCGTGATGGGGGTGGTGGTGGGTGGGCGCGTGGGCTATTGCCTGTTTTACAAGCCGGGCTATTACCTGAGTCACCCGCTTGAGATTTTGGCGGTCTGGCAGGGCGGCATGAGCTTTCATGGTGGCCTGTTGGGCGTGATTTTTGCGATGATTTGGTTTGCCTACACGCGCCAACGGCATTGGCTGCAAGTCACCGACTTTATCGCCCCCTGCGTGCCCACGGGACTGGCCGCGGGGCGGGTGGGCAACTTTATCAATGGCGAGCTCTGGGGGCGCTTGGCTGCGCCCGATCTGCCCTGGGGCATGGTCTTTCCCCAAAGCGGAACGTCACTGCCGCGCCACCCTTCACAGGTGTACCAGTTCTTGCTGGAAGGCCTCTTGCTGTTTGTGCTTCTGTGGCTGTATGCCCGCCATCCGCGCAAGCGGGGGCAGGTGTCTGCCGCTTTCTTGACGGGTTACGGTGTGTTTCGTTTTACCGCAGAGTACTTTCGCGAGCCCGATAGCCACCTAGGCCTACTGGCTCTGAACATGAGCATGGGGCAGTGGTTGTGCGTGCCCATGGTGTTGGGTGGGTTGGCGCTGTGGATGTGGGCTAGCCGTCAGAGCAGGGCAGCCACTGACTTGGCGTGAACGACCTCGCCATGAACAAATTTTTCATGGTTAGCCTCGACCTGGCCCAAGTCATATAGGTAGTTGACCATCAGCCCACAGGACTGTTTGAGGCCCTTGCGTGAGGGGTCGCCCAGTAAGTTGATGCGCTCCAACCGCGCCCCGTTGTCCAGGTGGAAACGTGCCACGGGGTCGGCCCCGCTCAATATGGACTGATGCGCAAGGTAAGCGCTGCAAAGCCTCATCAGTGCAGCTTGCTGGTCTTTGGATAAGCCGCGTTGCAGCGTGGCATTGGCCAAGGTGGACAGGTCACCCTTAGTGGCTTTGAGTAGCTCTTCTTTGGCTTCGCTCAGGCGCAGCCCCAAGCCACGCTTTTTGCCATGGAGGTGATGAAAGTCTGTGGTGGCCTGTAGCCAAGCCGAAAAACCAGGAATGGGCGACAAAGTGCAAAAGGTCTTGATCTGAGGCAGTTCTTTGTGTAACTCTTCTGCCACGCGCTTGATCAAAAAATTGCCCATGGATACGCCGCGCAAGCCCGGCTGGCAATTGCTGATGGAGTAAAAGGTCGCCACTTTGAATTGATCAGGTGTCAAGGGTTTGGACTGTTTGTCGATCAAGGGCGTGATGCAGGCAGGCATTTCTGGCACCAGCGCCACTTCTACAAAAATCAGGGGTTCGTTAGGCAGCTGGGGGTGGAAAAACGCGAAACAGCGGCGATCAGGGGCCAAGCGGCGGCGCAGATCGTCCCAGCCATCAATGGCATGCACGGCTTCATGCTCGATGAGCTTTTCGAGCAGTCTGGCGGGTGAATTCCAATCGACTTTTTGTAACTCTAAAAAGCCAGGGTTGAACCAACTAGAGAGCAGGTGCAGCAAATCATCTTCGAGCGAGCCTAGCTCGGGGTTGGCTTTGAGGTTTCGCAGCAGCGTGCTGCGCATGGAGACAATTTCCGCAGTGCCGCCCGGTGTGCGGTTAATGCGGCGAAACAGCTCTTGACGCGGTGGCTCAGACACCTCAATGAGTTGTTTAAGGTGCTCAGCTGATTGATCTTTGGCGTAAGCCTGGGCGGCGCTGAGGACGGCATCCGGGCTGGGGGCAAAATCACGGACCAAGCGCAAGAAAAATTCAATGAGTTTGTCTTCTGGCAGGTGCTTGAAATGCTCAATCAACTGATGGGCAATGACAACGCTGTTGGCCTGACCGCGCTCTGACATGAGCACCTTGCAATCCTCCATCAAAGTGCTTAAAGCACGCTTATTCGAGGCTTTTTTCACAACTTTCTTCAGACCGTCCAGCATGTTTTCCCTTTGTATATAAGTTATTTACCTTTAAATGTTGGTAAATGCAGTCTTCACTACGGCATCTATTGTCTTATATTCGGCTCGGTATTTTTTCACTCAATCGCGAGAATTTTGGTGGCAATCATGTCCAAAGCGGGCCGCGCGTTGCCTTGCTTGTCGATCCACACCTTGGGGGTGAGCGATCCCGACACGGCCAAAGCATCGCCATCGTCCAGCGCCAAGAGTGCGCTGCTGGCCTCTGTGCTGAAGGTGATGACGTTGACGATGATGGGGTCGGCCTCGCTGGTGTTCGTTTTGACTTTGGCCAAGGTGAAGCTGCTGTCATTTTTGCCCTGACGGGTTTCGGCCAAGCCGACCAGGTGGCCGGAAATCAGACCTTCAATCATGTGGGGCTCCTGGCGGGTGAGGTTGGGCTGGCGATATTGCACTCGCGCCGTAGCAGGGCCAGCGCATCCGCAGTGGCTTGGGGTTTGTCGCTGCGCAGCACGGGCTCGGCGTCGGTGATGAAGCTGTCCCACAGGTGCAGGTAGTCGATCTGGAGTTGTGCTGGGGCGTGCTGCACGACAAATTGCCGGGGCAACTCGGCATCCAGGCCAGATCTTTGAATTTTCTTGACTAAGCTGGACGCCAATTTTTCGCTCAACAACGTGGCATGGCTGCCGCCTGTGGCAATGCGCAGGAACAGTGTGAGCAGCGAGCTGTCATCGCTGTGGCCGCCCGTGGCCTTGTCCCACACCGCCGAGTTGCTGCGCTCAAAATGCTCCAGTTCAGCCAGCGGGTCTTCGCTCCAAAAATACCGGCCCATGAAGGCGGGGGTCTGGGTGAACAGGCGGCGCACGGGCAAGCTCGTGTCCAAGATGCGCGGCAGATCTGCCGCCACTGAGGCGAGAACCGTCTGCACCACCTCACGCCATTCGGCAGGCAGGTCTTTGGGCAGGGCCAACGGCACATTCGCTGCGACAGGCGGGGCGTTGTTTGGGAATTTTTTACGCAGACTCAGCACCATTCTTTCAAAGACCAGCCAGTCGGGTAGGGTGCTGCGTTTGCACAGGCGGGTGAGAAGTGCGGTGCGAATCACCGCTTCTGCGTCTGTGCCTGCGGCTTCGAGTTCATTGGCGTCCACCTCAAACTGCTCTGCCATCCAGACGGCAGCCTCGACCAGGAGGGTGGTCTGCGCACGCGCGGTGAGTTCTGCGTGGTATTCAGGCAAAGTACGCAGGGACCACTTGGCCAGCAGGGGAATGTGTTCGTCTTGAAAACCGGCGCGCTCATGCAGGCCAAAGTGGCTGCTCTGAGGCAAAGCGATCAAAGCCTTGAGCATGTCGGAGCCTCCCTTGGAGCGCGATAGCAAGCTGTTGTCGCGCAAGGCTTGGGCGGCTTTGTGTAAGTCGCCCGCAGTAGATTCCTCTAAGTGCAGGCTAATGAGGTTGACCATGCGGTCTTTGGCCCGCTCTAAGTCGGGGCGCAAATACTCGGTGCCAAAGTAGCGTGCAATTTGCACCATGCCTTTGGGCGCCTCTTCACACATGGCAGCGAGTTTTTTCGGGGAGATGAACCCGTGGTGAACGCCGTATTGCAAGGCCTTTTCAAAAAATGGCCGATCGTCAAATAGGACGACTGATTGGGGAGCAGGTTCGATGCGATCTGACATGGCGCGTGTGACTTTGACCTTCGCCTTCAGATGGCAGATTCTTCGTCGTCCTCGCGGGCTGCGGGGGTGGCGCGGCCACGGTCTGTGTCGCTGGTTTCAATCCGTGTGTCTTCGTCGTCTTGATCGTCTTCAGTGTCAAGGCCCAGCGCCTGCGCACGTGCTTGCGCACGCATCACCAGCACGGTCTCGGTGAACAAGTCGGGGCATTCGTAACGCAGGTGCCAGGCCAACTGCATCCAGTCACCATCTGCCACTTCGTCAAGCTCTAGGCGCGGGCTGGCGTAGGCCGATGCCAACAGTGCTGTCTCAGACAACATGTCGCCATCTTCTTCGACCGTGTCAAACGTGCCGGTGCGGGCAAAGGCTTCGATACGGCCCCATTTCTCCGAGAAATAGTTGGCCATGGCGGTGCTTCCGCCGTCCAGCTCGGAGACAGCCGTCAAAAACTCAACCGGGTCGGCATCATCCCGAAAAATGATGGAGTTGACCATGCCGCGCAAATGGGTGTGGGTGAGGTCTTTGTACTGTTTTTCGATCACAAGGGCTTGGGCAAATTGGGCTGGTGTGACGAGCAAATTCACAATCGATCCTTTCGATTGATCGTATTCGCGGATGACGGCCAGAATGTCCTTGGGGGCGAGCTGCTCCAGCACCACCATCAGGGCGCGGTCGCCCTCAGCATCGGCCAGCTCGGTGAGGGCCGACTCGGCACCCACGATATCGCCTGCGGCTATCAGGCTTTGGGTTTTGGCGATCAGGGCAAGATGGTGGTTCATGGTGTCATTCTTTGCGGTCAAAGCCTTGCTCGGCCATCCAGTTGGCACCGGCTTCTTCGCGGGTTCGCCCATCGCCGTCGTCTGCGTCGTCGGCGGAGAGGTGTTTGTCGGTGCGGTCTGCGTTGTCGTCGTCAGCGCTCTCATCTTCGTCACTGTCGTCATCATCGCTGGCGTGGCTATCGTGCGCGTGCTGGGGATGGCTCTCCATGTACTCCAAGGCGGCAGCTACACACAAAAACCAGTCACCAGCGGCTTGCTTGCGAAGTGTCTTGATGATCGGGGCTGCCCAGGGCGCTATTTCAAGAGAGGGGGCCAAGTCGTCCCACTCGGGCAAATCTTCGGGCTCTTGGCTCAGCAGTTGCTGCATGGCCACTGCAGAGGTGAAGCGAAACGCTTTGTGCAAGACCACGGTCACCATCTCGGGGCTGAGCTCGATCATGCTGACCAAAAAATCCAACTCACCACGGCGTTCTGCAAGTCGCTGATTCAGGATGTTAAGCCCTTCGGAGTCCGAACACATGTCATCAAGTTCGGCCCGGTAGGCAGAGCGCAGATTGTGGAAGAAGGGTGATATTTGCATGTGGCTTGGCGGGTATTTGAAAGTGGGGCTAGATGACGCGCTTGAAGTAGTCACCCCAGATTTCGCGTGCGGTATCTATCGGGCTGTCAAGCAGGTTGCGCTTGCGGTTGTTGTCATAGGCATCACGCTTGGCGTCATCGCTCAAAACGTCATAGGCCGCTTGCACGCTCTGAAAGCGCGCCGCAGCATTGGGCGCAGGATTGCGGTCGGGGTGGAGCAGGGCGGCCTGCTGGCGGTACGCCTTTTTGACCTCGGTCAGCGTTGCCCCAGGGCCGACACCCAACGCAGCGTAATGG
Organism: Comamonadaceae bacterium; assembly: GCA_947374105.1. Lineage (GTDB taxonomy): Bacteria > Pseudomonadota > Gammaproteobacteria > Burkholderiales > Burkholderiaceae_C > CANCDA01. The sequence goes on from CANCAO010000047.1 coordinate 7,017, forward strand.
TCTTTCATGCAGAACTTTAGTAGGCCTGAATTGGAAAACCCCGCCGTTTTTCAACGACGGGGTTAACTTTTATTTTGGCTCCTCGACCTGGGCTCGAACCAGGGACCTACGGATTAACAGTCCGGCGCTCTACCAACTGAGCTATCGAGGAACAAGCCTCAAATTATAGCGTGGTTTTTTAGACCTCGACCTTGAGGCGAAACTTTTTTGAGCTCAAGTTGTTTGATTTCATTCGCCTTTAGGGGTGCATGCGCTGCGCCATGCATGAACAGGTCTGCACACACGCCGCGCAGCCAGCGGTTATCAGCGTCCTGGTGGTAGCGCGTATGCCAGTATTGTTTGACGGTGAAGCCGGTTATCTCGAAAGGGCAGGGCAACACGCGCAGGCCTGCTGCGCGCGCCAAGGTCTCGCCGATGTTGCGGGGCAGCGTGGCAATCAGGTCGCTGGTGGAAAGAATGGCGGACAAGCCCAAAAAACCGGGCATTTCCAGCTGAATGCGGCGGGTGATGTTTTGCGCCGCTATCGCGTTGCCCAGTAGCTGGGTGCCTGTGCCCGAACTGATGCCGATGTGCGACTCCGCTTGGTACGCATCCAGACCCCAATGCGATGACTCGGCATCGGTCACCCGGGGGTGCTGGGCATTGGCCAGGCAAATCCAGTCTTGCGCGTACAAAGCCTGTTGGTAAAAACCGGCGTCCAGTCCGGGCAGAAAACCCAGTGCCAAATCGGCTTTGCTCGACTGCAAGGCCTCTGCCAAGTTGACGTCAATTCGGCTGGCCTCCAATGACACACCGGGGGCCAGCGCCCGCACATGCGCCAGCAGTCGGGGCAGCAGGGTGATGTGGCTGGCGTCTGTCATGGCAATGGAAAAACGCCGCTGGGCGGTAGCCGGGTCAAACGCGGCGCTGGTTTGCGACAGGCGCTTGAGCCCGTCCAACACTTCGCGCACGGTGAGCATCAAGGCCTCGGTGCGGGGCGTGGGCAACATGCCCTGTGCCGTGCGCACAAACAGTGGGTCGCCGAGCTGCTGGCGTAATTTGGCCAGCCAGATGCTCACCGTGGGCTGGCTTTGGCCCAGCGCCTCGGCAGCCCGCGTCACGCTGCGGGTGGTGTAGAGCTGATCCAACAGGCGCAGCAGCTTGATGTCTAACAGGGCAGGGTCGTGATCCATGGGGATGGTGCTGGATTCCCGTCTTCCTGTGAAAGACGGACAGAAAGGATTTTGTGGCCCATTATTTCATAAGACAATGAAGAGTATTGCTATTGCTGCATAGACGCAATGATGGTCAATTGGCAAAATCTGTCTCTGTCTTTCAAGGAGTTGTCTTTTGAAAATTTGCATTTTGGGCGCAGGTGCCCTGGGCTGTGCCCTTGGCGGTGTGCTGACCGAGGCGGGCCATGAGGTCTGGCTGATCAACCGCAACGCGGCGCAGGTGGATGCCATGAACAGTCGTGGCCTGATCCTGCGTGACGGCGCGGGTGTGGATCGCACGGTGGGCGTGCGCGCAGCCACCACGGCGCAGGGGGTCAGCATGGACTCTGGCGCAGTTGATCTGGTGATCGTGCTGGTCAAGTCCTTTCATACCGGGGAGGCCATGCGGGCGGCCACTTGTTTGCTGGGGTCGGACACGGTGGTGATGTCGCTGCAAAACGGTCTCGGCCATGAGGACATCCTGGCCGAGATTGTGGGCCGGGAGTGCGTGCTGGCGGGCAAGACCTATGCCGGGGGCTCTCAGCTGGGTCCGGGCCATGTGCTGGTGGGCACCA
>CANCAO010000048.1 GCA_947374105.1 Comamonadaceae bacterium
GCCGCCATGGCGGGCGATGTGAAGCGCGCCATGGAAATTCAGCTTCTCTTGATGCCCGTGCACAAACATCTGTTTGTGGAACCCAACCCCATCCCTGTGAAATGGGCCATGCAACGCATGGGGCTGTGTGGTGGCACTTTGCGTCTGCCCATGACGCCGCTGACGCAGGACAACACTGCTGTGGTTGAAGGTGCATTGCGCGCCAGCGGCCTGATTTGACACCCCCTTCTGGCTCCCTTACCCCTTTGAGGAACAACTGGTGAATCACTCTTCTAAATTAGCCCTGCTGGGCTTATCCTTGGCATTGACCGCCTGCTCCAGCCTTGAGGGCGATAAAGTCGATTACAAGAGCGCGACCAAAACCAAGTCGACACCCTTGGCCGTGCCACCCGACTTGACCCAAATTGTTCGAGATCCCCGCTACTCCACCGCCGGTACATCTGTATCCGCATCAGGTTATCAGTCGGTGTCAGTTAATCAACCGGTGGCTACCGCCGTTAGCTCTATCGGTGATGTTCGCGTTGAGCGAGCAGGCACACAACGCTGGCTGGTTGTGGATCGCCCCGCCGATAAACTTTGGGATTCTGTTAAAGAGTTCTGGCTGGACAGTGGCTTCGTGCTCACTATGGATCAAACCAGCCTGGGCATCATGGAAACAGATTGGGCTGAAAACCGAGCGAAGCTGCCACAAGACATCATCCGAAGCACATTAGGCCGAATGCTGGACTCGCTCTACTCAACGGGTGAGCGCGACAAGTTTCGCACCCGACTGGAGCGAAATGCAGCGGGTGGAACCGAGATCTATATCAGCCACCGCGGCATGACTGAGGTCTATTCCAACAACGACAAAACCCAAACCATATGGCAACCTCGCGCCGTGGACCCCGAGTTGGAAGCTGAGTTTTTACGCAAGCTAATGGTCAAACTGGGCGTGACAGCCGAACGAGCCAAGGTACTGGTCGCCTCTGAAACGCCCAAACAAAACTCACGCTTGACTACAGTCAATGGGCAGACAGTGGCTCAGATCGATGAAGGGTTTGATCGCGCTTGGCGCCGTGTCGGCCTGTCACTGGATCGTACCGGCTTCACAGTAGAGGACCGAGACCGCAACCAGGGCACTTATTTTGTCCGCTATGTGGAGCCTGTTACTGACAAGACTGAACCAGGCTTCTTCAGCAAAATGTTTGGTGCAACAGCGAAGGTCAGCACCCCACAAAAGTACCGCATTACCGTGCTAAGTCAAGGTGAAAACAGTACCGTGTCCGTGCTCAATGCCGCAGGCGCCCCCGAGACTTCAGGCAATGCGCAGCGCATTCTCAAGGTGCTGGTTGACGATCTCAAATGATTCTTTTGAGTCAATAAAAAAGCCACCCGAAGGTGGCTTTTTTAATTGCGTAAAGCAATTATTTCTTGGCGGCGTCAGCAGCTGGTGCGGCCATTGGAGCCGATGCGTCAGCAGCTGGTGCGGCCATTGGAGCCGATGCGTCAGCAGCTGGTGCAGCAGGAGCAGCCATTGGAGCTGGTGCAGCAGCAGGAGCCGGCTCTTCTTTTTTACCGCAAGCAGCCAGGGCAGCAGCAGCGATCACAGCTGCCAAAACGAGAGATTTGTTCATGATGAATTACCTAAAGGATTAAAAAACGATTTCCGGAAATCGTCAGCGCAGAAAACTGCATTGACCAAGCGAACCGGCTCGAGCCCACTTCGCTTAGCTTCGGATTATATGATGAAATAGATCTACATCAAATTTTCATTCGGGGAAACCCTTGCTATAGACCCAACGTAGAGGCAGGAAAGCCCGGCGCACTGTTGCGCTCACATTCCTGTAGCGCCTCGCGCAAAAGCAAACGACGCTGCGGATCATTGCTACACACAAGCACACTGTTCACTGGATCAATTCGGTGCATCACCCAGTTTGGACTCCAAATCGCGCTGGGAAAATCCAAGGGGTCAGCGGATCGGCACACGCGGCACTCAATGATGTGGTCCCAGGTCTGGCGCCAGCGCACGAAGCGGGCGTGTTGGCGCTGAACACCATCAAAACGTGTGGCCAAGAGGCGCATGCGGCGTCCCGTTTTAGACCAGGTTTGCAGTGACTCAACCACAGTGCGTTCGTATAAAGGCCAATCCTCAAAGGTGGCGTCACTCAGGGTGATTTCTTTCCACCCCTCAGTGGCCGCGCAGGCCAAGGCGTCACGCACCGTCTGCACAAAAATCTCGCGCCCCAACAGTCGCCCCGTTGGCAAGGTCAAGCGGGGTTGGTCTGGGTGTTCAGAGTCCATGCAGCCACCCGTCATCACACCAGTCTTGCAATAGCGCCACAGCCGCAGGGCTCGCCTTGGCCAAAACCTGCGCATCCAGGCGACGCTCATCGGCCAATTGGCGCATCAACTTCGCATCGCGCCCCGAAGCCCGGTAGCTCTCACCATTGATAAAAATGTGATGGTCGTCGTACATCATGCGGCTACGACGATCCAAGACCAGGCCGCCGTCCAGTGCGTCTAATTCACCCGCCTCAAACCAGACATTCGACTTGGGTTCGCTCAAATACTCCCCCAGCAAACGCGGCAAGGCCAGGGGGTCTTTCAAGGCCGCTTGCAAAGCCTCACGTGCAAAGTCCTGCAAGGCCGCAGGCATGGCACCGGGCGTGCTCACGGCGGGCTGCTTGGCGTCACGGTACAACGCATCGCCCACCTCATCCGCCGCATCTTCGGCCAAGCGCTGCAACAACTCGCGCGCCAGCTCACCGCGCTTGGGTGAGCGAAAACCGATGGAGTAGGTCATGCAGTCGCCACCCACCGCCACACCATCATGGGCATAACCGGGGGGCAGGTAGAGCATGTCGCCGGGCTCCAGCACAAAAGTTTGCTCGGGCACGAAATTGGCCAGAATTTTCAACGGAACATCCTCGCGCAGCGTCAGGTCTTGCTGACGACCGATCTGCCAGCGCCGTTGGCCCTGCGCTTGCAGCAAAAACACGTCGTAGCTGTCAAAGTGCGGCCCTACACCACCGCCGTCACTGGCGTAGCTGATCATCACATCGTCAAGACGCCCCTCAGGCACAAAGCGGAACTGCTGGAGCAAATCGTGCACGCCCGCGTGGTGCATATCCACCCCCTGCACCAGCAGCGTCCAGGCGGCCTGCTTCAGCGCGGGCAAGGCACGACGCTCCATAGGCCCGTGGCGCATGCGCCAAATGGCTTGGCCTTTTTTCTGATCGAGCGCAATCAAGCGCGACTCCACCTCATCGCGCCCAGCCAGCTCAAACAGCGCCGCACGATCCAACACAGGACTGAACCCAGGCAGGGCTTGGCGAATCAACAAAGGCTTTTTTTGCCAATGCCGCTTCATGAAGGTCTGCGGGCTCAAGCCCCCTAACAAAGGCAAAGCCTGATGAATGTCCATGGTCATTTTCTTTTCAGTCGGTTTGAGTGCGGGTGAGATGCGACAATTCTGCCCTATGGAAATCAATCAACAATGTGTGGTCGCACTGACCTGGACCATCAAAGACACCCTGGGCGAAGAAATCGACGTGCTCGACGACCCGGTTGAATTTTTAATCGGCGGCGAAGATCTGTTCAAAAAGATCGAAGACGCACTGCAAGGCCATGAAGCTGGCGCAACGGTGTTGCTACAGCTCGAACCCGAAGAAGCCTTTGGCGACTTCAACGACCAATTGCTCTTTCTCGAATCACGCGACCTGTTCCCGCCCGAGCTGGAAGAAGGTATGACGCTAGAGGGTGCCACCCTGCCCGCGGGTTGCAACCCGGATGCCCCCAAAGACATGCTCTACACCGTGACCGAGATTTACCCCGAGCACTTGGTGCTGGACGGCAACCACCCACTCAGCGGCATTGCGCTGCGCCTGAGCCTGCGCGTGGAAGGTGTGCGTGAAGCGACTGAAGAGGAAATTGGCCAGGGTTCAGCCGGTACAGGCTTCTTCAAAATTCAGCCAGTGCATTCAGAAGCACCGGGCACTGACTCACTGCACTGAAACTCAATCACTCCTCATAGGTGCATGCAGCAGGGCCATGAAGTGAGCCGCTGTAGAACTCAGGGGCCGGTCTCGCTGGACGATACTCCCATAGGCTGTCAGCGTGTGCCGAATGGCATACGGCAAGATACACAACAGCTTGTGCTGCTCATAGCGCGAGGCCACCGAGCGCGGAATAATGGCCACCATGTCCGACTTCGCGATCAGGTTGGTCGTGGTCAGGATGGATGATGTTTCGATCAGGCCCTTGGGTAGGGTTGCATGAGTGGCCTTGAACTCCTGCTCAATGACTTCACGCATCGGGCTTCCCGTGGGTTGAAGTATCCATGAATACTCAAGCAGCGCCTCAAAAGGCAGAGGCTTCTCGACCTTGCACAGCGGATGGTCACAGGCCACCACCACGGCCAAAGCCTCGTCCTGAATGGGGTGGAATTCATAATCCTGAATCGACGCTCCCAGCAATCGGCCAATCACAATGTCCAACGCACCCTCGCGCAACATTTGCATCAACTGATCGCTGGTGGCCACCCTGATTTCCACCGCCACCAAGGGGAATTGAGCCTTCAGACGGATGATCGCTTCGGTCAACAGATCGGGAGAAGCCGCCATGATGCAGCCCACAAACAGCTTGCCTGCACCTTGCAGGCGCAATTGAGCCAGCTCACGCCCCAAGGCATCCATGCTGCCCCGCATGCCACGGAAGTAGGACATCACGCAAAGCCCCGCAGGCGTGATTTGCAAACCCCGACCCACACGGTCAAACAGCAACTGGCCCAACGCATCTTCCAATTCATGCAGCATCTTGGTGGCAGCGGGCTGGGTCAGGCCCAAATCAGCCGCAGCGCCCCGCAAAGTGCCGCGACTCTCGACAGCCAGTAACAAAGCCACCTGGCGCATACGCAAACGGTTCAGCAATTGGGGTGTGAAATCTGTTGTTGCCATCTGGAGTCGAGGTTTGTTTGATAACCAAAGGATATCAAATGACACAAACAATTCAATATTCAATTGCTTATTTCTTGCCTACCATTGCGCCGTTCAATCATCTCGAACCGGAGACAACTATGAAAGTTTTGAAGTTGGCTGGCGCCATTTTGCTGGCCTTGTGCGTGGGTGAGTCCAGCATGGCACAAGAGTGGCCAAGCAAAGCCGTCAAGATTTTGGTCGGCTCCGCGCCCGGTGGCGGCACCGACGCCATGGCGCGTGCCGTGGCCGACCGCCTGGGTCCCTTGCTCAAGCAGCCGGTGGTGGTGGAAAACCGGCCCGGTGTGTCCAACACCCTGGCGGCAGATGTGACGGCCAAGTCCACCGACGGCCACACGCTGCTGATGGGCGTGTCCACGGCCCATGCCATCGCCCCGCACCTGATCAAACTGGGTTACGACAGCAACAAGGATCTGGTACCGGTGGCCTTTGTCGGCGCCGTGCCCAACGTGCTGGTAGTCACCAACAGCCTGCCGGTGGACTCGGTCGCTTCGTTGGTCAAGCTGGCCAAGGCCAAACCGGGCCAACTCAACTACGCCACCAGCGGCTCAGGCAGTACGCAGCACATTGCGGCTGAGCTGTTCAAGGATGCCACCGGCGTGTTCATCACCCACATTCCCTACCGTGGCAGCGGCCCCGCTCTGGTGGACCTGATTGGCGGTCAAGTACAAATCAGCTTTGACACCATGCCCTCGGTGCTGGGCCACATCAAAGGCGGCAAGATCAAAGCCTTGGCGGTGGCCAGCGCCAAACGCAACCCGCAACTGCCCAATGTGCCCACCATGGCCGAGGCCGGTGTGAAGGGTGTGGAAATGAGCGCGTGGTACGGCATCTACATGCCGTCTGGCACGCCCAAAGACGTGCAGGACAAGGTGCTAACCGAAGTCAACAGGGTACTGGCCATGTCCGAAACGAAAGCGCGACTGGACGGCATTGGCGCTGACATCACGCCCATGACGCAGGCGCAGTTTCAGGACTTTCACAACACCGAATACAAACGCTTTGGCGACCTGATCGCCAAGAAAAACATCAAACTGGACTGAACATGCAAACCACTGAAAAACCCGTCATCGCCCTCACGCTAGGCGACCCGGCCGGTATCGGCGCTGAACTGATTGCACGCCTGCTGGCGCTGCCTGAAGTTGCCACGCTGGCCCATGTGGTGCTGGTGGGGGATCGCTGGCTGTGGGACGAGGGACAGCGCATCGCGGGCGTGCAGACGGCCACGCAAGACGTTGCCAGTCTGTCTGAGGTTCGCGCGCGGGTTGACTCTTCAGTGCCCGCATTCCTTGCCATGGACACCGTGACCGCCGCACAGGTGCAACGCGGCGTGTCGCAGGCGCCCGGCGGTGCATCGGTGCTGGCGGTGCTCAACGTCTGCATGGACGCCGCCAAGCGCCGCGAGGTGGATGCCATCTGCTTTGCACCACTCAACAAATTCGCCATGAAGCTGGGCGGCCTGAAATACGAGGATGAGCTGCACCACTTTGCCGAATACCTCGGTGTCACGGGCTATTTTTGCGAATTCAACACGCTGGGCGACTTGTGGACGTCGCGCGTGTCCTCCCACATCCCGCTGAAGGATGCTGCCAGATTCCTGAGCCGTGAGCGCATCAAGGACGCAACACGCCTGATCTACCGCTCACTCCAAGCCGCAGGCTTTGCACAACCCAAGGTGGCCGTGGCGGCCTTCAACCCGCACGGCGGCGACGGCGGCACCTGTGGCCGTGAAGAGGTGGAGATCATCGCGCCGGCCGTGGCGGAACTGAACGCGGAAGGTATGGCCATTAGCGGCCCCTTCCCGGCGGATACCATCTTTTTGAAGGCGCGCGATGGGGAATACCAAGCCATCGTCACCATGTACCACGATCAAGGCCAGATCGCCATCAAGCTCATGGGCTTTTCCAAAGGCGTGACCGTGCAAGGCGGCTTGCCCGTGCCCATCACCACGCCCGCCCATGGCACGGCCTACGACATCGCCGGCCAAGGCAAGGCCGATGTCAACGCCATCCTGAACGCCTTTCGCATCGCCGCCCGCATGGGGCTGGCGCAACTTCAATCCAGAGCCTGAGAGACCCCATCATGAAAATCAAATCCGTCCGCGCCCGTGTATTCGAGTGGAAAGGCAAGACCGTTCCGCCGCTAGGCAATTTTTGCTCCAACGCCATGGACCTGGTCTATTCGAAGACCGAGTCCATGCACACCTTCCGCTTCCATTCCTGGACCGTGGTTGAAATTGAAACCGATGACGGCATCATCGGTCTGGGCAATGTGGCGCTGGCACCCAAGATTGCCAAGGCCATCATTGACGAGTACCTCGCGCCGCTGGTCATTGGCCAGGACCCGTGGGACTACGAATACCTGTGGCAGCGCATGTACCGCAGCACCCACGCCTGGGGCCGCAAGGGCGTGACTATGGCGGCTATTTCTGCGATTGACCTGGCCATCTGGGACATCCTGGGCAAGTCGGTGAACAAACCGGTCTTCAAGCTGCTGGGTGGCCGCACCAAAGAGAAAATCCCGGTGTATTACTCCAAGCTCTACCGCACCGACCTCAAGGCCATGCAGGACGAAGCCCAAAAATACATGGACGAAGGCTTCACCATGTTCAAGTCGCGCTTCGGCTACGGCCCGGCGCATGGCACCAAGGGCGTATCGGAAAACCTCAAGGCCGTGGAAGCCCTGCGCGAAGTCATCGGCTACGACAACGACCTGATGCTGGAGTGCTACATGGGCTGGAACCTGGAGTACGCCAAGCGCATGCTGCCCAAGCTGGCAAAGTACCAGCCGCGCTGGCTGGAAGAGCCGGTGATTGCCGACGACATCGACGGCTATGCCGAACTCAATGCCATGAACATCGTGCACATCTCGGGTGGAGAACACGAATTTTCACTCTACGGCTTCAAGCAGTTGCTCGACAAGAAGGCCGTGAGCGTGGTGCAGTACGACACCAACCGCGTGGGCGGCATCACCGCCGCGCACAAGATCAATGCGCTGTGCGAGGCCTACAGCGTGCCGGTGATCCCGCACGCCGGCCAGATGCACAACTACCACCTGACCATGAGCACCATCGCCAGCCCCATGAGCGAATACTTCCCTATGTTCGACGTGGAGGTGGGCAACGAGCTGTTCTATTACATTTTTGACGGTGAGCCGGTGGCAGAAAATGGCTTCGTGCAACTGGACGACAACAAGCCGGGGCTGGGCCTCACGCTCAAGACTGAGTTTCTGGACCAGTTCAACATCATTGAATGACCACCATGGCCAGACCGCACCAACGTCCCTACAAAGGCGTCTTCCCCGTCGTCCCCACGACCTTCACCGAGAACGGCGAACTGGATCTTCCCAGCCAGTTGCGCTGCATCGATTTCATGATCGACGCCGGCTCGACCGGCTTGTGCATCCTGGCCAACTTCTCCGAGCAGTTTGTACTGGCCGACGACGAGCGCGAAGTGCTCACCCGCGTCATCCTCGAACACGTGGCCAGCCGTGTGCCGGTTATCGTGACCACCACCCACTTCGGCACCAAGGTCTGCACCGAGCGCAGCCGCCGCGCGCAGGACATGGGCGCGGCCATGGTGATGGTGATGCCGCCTTACCATGGCGCGACCATCCGCGTGAGCGAGCCGAAGATTTACGAGTTCTACGCCGCGCTGTCGGACGCCATCGACAGTCCCATCATGGTGCAGGACGCGCCGGTGAGCGGCACGCCGCTGTCGGCCGCCTTTCTGGCGCGCATGGCCAAGGAAATCGAGCACCTGGCCTATTTCAAGATCGAGACCGCAGGCGCTGCGAGCAA